>CABSDO010000017.1 GCA_902476475.1 uncultured Collinsella sp.
AAGCTGGACAGCCGCCTATATGCAAATGCCCTCAATCGCATCGACAACTTTGACGGCAATGCCGTGCGCGAGAAAAGCACGCTTTACCTTATGCTCTTTGTGGCAACGGGGGCGCTCGCCGATCCCGTTCAGGGCGTGGCCACCGTCGAGCGCTTTTGCGACAGCAAGACGGGCGGGCACTTTGGCACCACCGAAACTACCGTCGGACGTGGCTTTATGAGCAGCCTGGAGCAGCCGCGCACCGTCGCCCCCAACCTCGGTCTGCTCAGAACCCATGCCGACAACTGCGCCGACATGCAAATCCATCCCCTCACACGCGATCCGCGCGGCACCGTGATTGGTTCTTTGCCCAAAACCTCGCCCAGCATCACCGATGTAGGCGCCGACGCCTCGCGCGAGCATCTTCGTATTTGGCTCGAGGGTGAGCACTGGTACGCCCAGGGCCTTGGATCGACCAACGGCACAGTGCTCGAATCGGGCGCGGGCGACGGCGATATTGTGATTGAGCCGCCGCGCGACCAACGCGAGCCCGGCAAAGTCTATCCCCCCGTGGAAATCGCCAACAGCGACAGGCTCCATCTGGGTCTCTACACGACATTCCTTGTCATTGTGGACTAGCACGGACGGCAATCGGAAGACGGTCGCCGTCCGTCTTACGTCTTCTACCTTCTGCGTCGTAAACGACAATGCTCAGCGGTATACGTGGGCAGTGCGACTATCATGGTACTTTACCGATATCCGCACTGCTCACGTATACGTGCGGCAACCCATGCCAGACAAAGGAACGCCATGGATACTACCGATAGCGCCTATGGCGACAAACTCGTCCGTCTCGATACGTTCGATACCGCCGTGGCGGTCGACCCCAGCGCCGAGGACGACGCCAAACGCCGGTTTATGACACTTATTCTCCAGACGGCCTACCGCAACAACGGCAACATCGGGCACGTGCTGCGCGCGACCAACACGAGCGGCGAGGTCTTTGCCGTCAAGCTGCTCAAGGACAACGCCATTCTCTCTGGCCAAGCCCCCGACCGCTCCGCCGAGCAATCGGCAGCGCACCTGGCCAACACCGCTGCGCTGTTTGAGGAGTACCGTCATCTGTGTACCGTCTCGCACCTGCGCGGATTTCCGCGCGTCTATGGCTATGGATCGTGCGAGGATGACCCGCTCATCCTCATGGAGTGGGTCGAGGGCACCTCACTCAAGCAGGCGCTGCCCCTGCTTCCTCACGACGCCTCGGGCGGGCTGACCACCCAGATGGTCGCCGCCGTCGGAAACGCCGTGCTTCGTGCGCTCTTGATGACCCAAGGCCTCGTGAATCCGGTCGTCCATCGCGACCTGTCGCCTGCCAATATTATGTTCCGCACCACCAGTCGAACGCTCGAGCAGCAGATTGCCGATTGCTCCTTTGACCCCTGCCTCATCGACATGGGCTCCGCGACCATGGCTCTCAGCGACGACACGATCACCCGGCGCGCCGACATCTGGCGCTTTGCCACGCCCGCATACGCCGCGCCCGAGATGCTCACGCAGGATATCGAAGGCATCGCGGCCCTTCGCCGTTCGCCGGCAATCGACGTCTATGCGCTTTCGAGCATTCTGTACCAGCTCTACAGCGGTCGCAAACCGTTTGACTTTGAGTCGACGGACGCCGCTGCAACCGGCTCGTTCTATCTCGTAAAGACCAAGACCAAGCCGGCACCGCTCGAGCCGCGCTGCGAGGGCGATGAAGCGCTCGTCCAAATCATCATGAAGGGTCTCTCAGTCGAGCAGTGCGATCGTCCCACCGAGCAGCAGATGCTCGAGGTGCTCTCGGCATACCTCACCGATGCCGAATCCGAGGGCCGCGAAGGCGCGGGCAGTGACGCCGCAATCGACATCGACTCCGGTACACACCTTAAGGTCGACGTCGCCGGCGAGCGCGCGCGAGAGATCCTGGAGCAGGCCCGGCACGATGCCATGACCCGCCGCCGCTTTATTATCGGTGGCGTCGTTGCAGCCGTTGCGGGGCTCAGCGTTATCGGGGCGGCAACCCATGGCTTTGGCATCCCCGACTACCTGGACGGCATCCGCGGTTCACTTGGCGACTACACCTGGGACCAGCTGCAGGAGATTTCGCTCAAGATTAAGGCCGCCGAGACCCGTAGCGAGGCACGCGAGATTGCCAAGCGCTACCATCTGCTCGACGCCGATGGGCATATCCCCTATCCGTGTACCAAGCGCGTGAAACTCACCAACGGGCTGGAGGTCGGCGCGCAGCTTGTGGGCATCCGTCACGATGAACTTCTGGACGGGACGGGCAAGGCCGGGCTGACGTTTATGTTCGACGCGGGTATTGCCGAGCGCAACGCTGCGACTGAACCGCCGAGCGCCGGCTGGGCAGATTGCGAGCTGCGGGAATGGCTCAACGGCGACGGCCTTAAGCTGCTGCCCAACGAGTTGCGCGCGCTCATTAAAGGGGTCAAGAAGGTCTCAAACAATGTGGGCGCCGCCAACAGCGCATCGTGTCTGAGCGAGTTGCCCGCAACCCTTTGGCTGCCCGCCATGGTCGAGCTGTGCGGTACGCAACCGCCCGATTCGTTTGCCGAGGACTATCACTACCTGGCAGACATCTACAACGGCGAGGGCAAGGAGTATCAGCTCTTCCGCGAGCTCAAGGTGAGCCCGTATTCCACGAACGAGACGATGGTCCGCCAGTGGAAGGGCGAGGACACCTGCTGGTGGGAGCGCACGGTGAGCCCCGACACATCGGAGAGCGAAGGCACGCTCTATATGAACCGCGTGGGGCACGACGGCGACGTCTTTACGTACGCAACGCCTGCGGAAAAGCCAAACAAGCTAACCTGTGTGATCCCCGGGTTCTGTATCTAGGCGGCGGGCGTCTTGCCGCGACGGGACCCCACCCCGGCAATTGTCTCGATCTGTAACAGTTAGAACCCAAAAACCGGTCTAGATGTTACAGATCGAGATATTGAGTCATCGTCTGACGGTTTGTCTTAATCTGTAACATCTGGAACCCAAAAACCGGTCTTAGTGTTACAGATTGAGACAAACCCAAACCTCGCAAAACAAAATCTCGATCTGTAACAGCTAGAGGTTATTTTCCCTGCTAGATGTTACAGATTGAGATGTTAAGCAACCGCCGAATTGTTTGTCTCAATCTGTAACAGTAACCCGGCAAAACTGGGGCTAGATGTTACAGATCGAGACGAAGGGCGGGGATGGTGCACCAACCCGGCAGCCGCCCTCATCTGTATCGGAATGGCATACATTTCTCTCTGTACTAGACACCCCCAGGGGGTATGGGTGTATAGTATCGGCAGGTTAACAATTCCAATACCGAACCACAGAAAGGAGAAGCCATGGCTCAAGATAAATTCGATGTGGGCGGCATGACGTGCGCCGCCTGCCAGGCGCACGTGGACCGTGCCGTGAGCAAACTCGACGGCGTCCAAAGCGTCGCGGTCAATCTGCTCGCCGGCTCTATGCTGGTGGACTACGACCCTGCGCAGGTCTCCCCCGACGACATCTGCACCGCTGTCGACCGCGCGGGCTACTCAGCCTCGCCCATCAGCACGGGCACCGACGCTGTCCAAAGCGGAAGTGCGCAAGCCAGGTCCGGCGCCGCCCATATGGAGTCGCCGACCAAAAAGTTGGAGGCCGCCGCCTCTGCCATGCGCACCCGCCTCATCGTCTCGATCGTATTCCTCATCCCACTGTTCTACATAGGCATGGGGCACATGCTCGGCTGGCCGCTGCCCGGCATCTTCACCGACTACACCCACAGCATGACGCTCGCCCTCACCGAGCTCGTTCTGCTCATCCCCATCGTCTATGTCAACGACGCGTACTTTATCAACGGGTTTAAATCGCTCGCGCACGGCGCGCCCACCATGGACGCCCTTATTGCCGTGGGCGCCACCGCCTCCATCGCCTGGTCGCTCTACGCCATGTTCATCATGGCCGACCAATTAGCCGCGGGTCAGGTCCACGAAGCCATGATGACAGGCATGGACAATCTGTATTTTGAGAGCGCGGGCACGATCCTGTCGCTCGTCACCGTGGGCAAATACCTTGAGACGCGCAGCAAGTCCAAAACCGGCGGCGCCATCGAGGCGCTGATCGACCTGGCGCCCAAGACCGCGACCGTCGTGGCAGAGGACGGTACCGAAACCACCGTCGACGTCGACAGCGTCCTTCCCGGCCAGGTCCTGCGCGTGCGCCCCGGCGAGTCCATCCCCGTCGATGGCGTGGTGCTCGAAGGCAGCTCGGCCGTGGACGAGAGCGCGCTCACCGGCGAGTCCATCCCCGTGGAAAAGACCGCCGGCGACACCGTCAACGCCGCCACCGTCAACCGCACCGGATCGTTTACCTTCCGCGCTACGCGTGTGGGCGCTGACACGTCGCTCGCCAAGATTATCCAGCTCGTCGAGGACGCCAATGCCACCAAGGCACCCATTGCTCGACTGGCCGACAAGGTCGCCGGCGTGTTCGTGCCCGTGGTATTCGTGATCTCGGCCGTGACCTTTGTGGTGTGGATGGCACTGACCAGCGACGTGAATGAGGCGCTCACCTCCGCCGTCGCTGTGCTGGTGATCAGCTGCCCGTGCGCGCTGGGCCTGGCCACGCCCGTCGCCATTATGGTCGGCACCGGCAAGGGCGCCGAGATGGGCATTCTCTTTAAGAGCGCCGAGGCGCTGGAGAACCTGCGCAGCGTGGGCACCGTGGTGCTCGATAAGACGGGCACGGTCACCCGCGGCAAGCCTGCCGTGACCGATATCGTGGTGGCCACGCGCGCCGACGGCTCGCCCGCCATGAGCGAAAAGGCGCTGCTCAAGCTGGCCGCTGCGCTGGAGCGCTCAAGCGAGCACCCGCTTGCCGAGGCGATTTTGGCCGAGTGCGAGGCGCGCGGAATTGTCGCGCGCATGGTCGAGGACTTTGCCGCCGTGCCCGGTCGTGGCGTGACGGCGCGCGAGGGGCAAAACGTCATCGCCGCCGGCAACGTGCGTCTGATGGACGAGCTAGGTACGAAGATGCCCGCCGGCCTTGCCGAACAGTTCGCCGCCGAGGGCAAAACACCGCTGTTCTTTGCCAAGAACGGCGAGCTCGTCGGTACCATCGCCGTGGCTGACGAGGTCAAAGAGACGAGCGCCGAGGCCATCGCCGCGCTCCGCAAGCTCGGCGTCGACGTGCGCATGCTCACCGGCGACAACCGCGTGACGGCCGAGGCAATCGCCCGCCGCGTGGGACTGAGCAGTAAGCAGGTCATCGCCGACGTCCTCCCCGCCGACAAGGAGCGCCACGTGCGCGAGTTGCAGGATGCGGGCAGCAAGGTCGCCATGGTGGGAGACGGCATCAACGACTCCCCCGCCCTGGCGCGCGCCGACGTGGGCCTTGCGATCGGCACCGGCGCCGACATCGCCAAGGAAGGGGCGGATGTGGTGCTCATGCGCAGCGACCTCATGGATGTTGCGCGAGCCATCGAGCTTTCGCGCGCCACGATTCGCAACATCAAGCAAGACCTGTTCTGGGCGCTGTTCTACAACGGCATCGGCATTCCGCTCGCCGCGGGCGTGTTCTTCCCCCTCACCGGATGGCAGCTCTCGCCGATGTTTGGCGCCGCGGCCATGAGCCTGTCGAGCGTCTGCGTCGTAAGCAATGCGCTGCGCCTGCGAACCTTTAAGCCTAAAGTGGCAAAATAGGCTCACCATTAAGTCCATTTATAACGGGCTTTCCAGGTGCCCGAGATTGACCTGAAAGAGGAGCGAAGCGTACTTTGGTACGCGAGCGACGGCTTGAAGGTCAAGGTCGGGTGGTTGAGAAAGCCAACACAACAGAGAGGGATACCCATGCGTTACACAATCAAAACTTCCGGCCTCATGTGCGGTCACTGCGACGCCACTGTCGAGACGGCACTGCTCAACGTGGCCGGCGTGACCGACGCCGACGCCGATCACGAGACTCAGACCGTCCAGGTGGAGTGCGCCGACACCGTGACCGCCGCGTAGCAGCTACCAGAAGCATTCGACCCCATCGACCAGAAACGAGGACCCGCCATGATGGCAGACCACAAATCGGTGACCCGCATGCTCAAGACGGCACGCGGCCAGATCGACGGCATCTTGCGGATGGTCGAGGAGGACCGCTATTGCGTCGATATTTCCACGCAGCTCATGGCCACACAGGCGCTCCTCGCGCGCATTAACGCCGACGTGCTCAAGGCGCATATCGAGGGCTGCGTGACTTCGGCAATCGAATCGGGCGACGAAGACCTCAAAGCCGCCAAACTCGCCGAAATCGAACGCGTCGTCGACAAACTCTCCAAGTAATTGGGGCATTGGGGACAGGTACGTTTGCACCGTCTTGGTATTCCGGGGACAGGTATGTTTGCACCACATTGGTGCAGATTAACCTGTCCCCCTTGCTCTAAATCGGGTATAAAGGCGTGCAGCATATCGAACGAAAGGCAATTTGCATGAATGACTTTATGAAGGGTCGCAATGGTGCCGATGAACTCACCATCATGATGGGTTTTGCCGGCATCGTCATCGCGATGATCGGATCGATAGCCCGCATCCAGTGGCTCAGCTGGATTGCCATCGTCGTAATCGTGATTGGCGTGCTGCGCGGCCTGTCCAAAAATATCGACGCACGTCACAAGGAGAACGAGGCCTTTGTCGCCGCGACTGCAAACGTACCCGGCTTGGGCAAGTTTGTAGCTAGCTTGGGCGGCGGAGCTGCAGCGGCCAACGCCTCGCGCGCAGCCGGTACTAGCAAGGAAGACTTTGAACGTGCCAAGCGCACAGCCAAGAAGATGTGGAAGGGCCGCAAGACCACGGCCTATCTAAAGTGCCCCAACTGCGGCCAGATGCTCTCCGTTCCCAAGGGCAAAGGCAAGATCCGCGTCACCTGCCCCAAGTGCCATGCCAAGATGGAGACGCGCTCATAGCTGCCATACCATGGGACAAATAAAAGCCGAGGCCTCGCACTGGGACCTCGGCTTTTTCTAATTATGACAAAGGGATTGCCCCCTTGTCGCATCGCCATATCGCGCGCTTACGCCACGCCGTCGCGGGCAAGCTCCTCGGCCAACGCCTCGGCAGGCATGGCCATAATCGTGTCGAGCTCGGCGTCCACCTCGGAAATACGCTTCACCTTGAGCTTGCGTACCAGATCACCGCGACACATCACGTGCGTCGGCTCACGCAGTGCGCACAGGTCATCGAGCGGGTTCTTGCGCGTCACCAGGATATCGGCAGCCTTGCCGCACTCGATCGTGCCGGTCTCGCCGTCCAGACCCAACAGCTCGGCATTGACCTGCGTGGCCGTATGCAGCGCGAAGGCGTTGCTCACGCCGACATACTTGGCAAAATAGGCCACCTCACGCCACATGTCGTACTGCGTCACGAACGGGCAGCTCGAGTCCGTACCCAGGCCCACCCTAATGCCGGCATCCAGTGCGGCACGAGCGCTCTCGATGATGCCCGAGCACACGATGTCGCCGTTCTTCTTTTGCGTATCGGTCGAATGGGTCTTTTCCGGGTCGAGCAACACAAACGGCAGCGCCGGGCTGATGGTGCAGGTCACACTCGGCGCACGTCCCTCGAGCTGCGTGCCCGCGGCGCCACGGTACAGCTCCAGGATCTCGGGCGTCAACGGAGCGCCGTGCTCAATCGTGTCAACGCCGGCCTCAAGCGCGGCCTTCACACCTTCGGTGCTCTCGACATGGGCCATGACCGGCAGCCCCGTGTCGTGGGCAGCCTTGCACGCCGCCGCGGCAACCTCGACTGGCATGCGCAGCACGCCCGGCTCGCCCACCCCGGTCGCATCGAACACGCCGCCCGTCACGAATAGCTTAATGACGTCGGCACCGCGCGCATACAGGTCTCGCACCCGCTCGGATGCCTCGACGGGGCTGTTGGCCACCTGGGCGAACAAGCCCGCGCCATGGCCGCCCGGCACCGTAACGCCCGTTCCCGGCGCCACCAGACGCGGACCCTGATACTTGCCGGCGTCGATAGCATCGCGCACGGCCAGATCGGCAAACAGCGGATCGCCCGCGCCGCGCACCGTGGTCACGCCACTTGCCAGTTGTTGTTGGGCGCTGCCCTTAAGAATATGGCGCACGATGGCGCGCCCCACGGGATTATCGAGCTTCTTCATCAGCGCGCCCGCATCGCCCGCCGAAACCGGCTTGCCCGAACCGCACAGATGCACATGCATATTGATGAGGCCTGGCATGAGATACGCACCCGCCAGGTCGATAACCTCGGCACCCGCAGGCGCCTGCGCCACAGCACTCGGCCCCACCCACGTGATGACACCGCGCTCAACGGCCACGGCCATATCGGGTTGCGGCTCCATATGCTCCGAACCATCCAGAATGGTCGCATTGATAAACAACGTGGAACGATCGGCAGACGCCATATCGAGCTCCTCCCTCACGATTAACTTGAACATTTGTCCATTATTATCCAGCGCGGCAGGGTTGCTGCGGACATATCGGCTAACGGAGGGAAGAGGGGATGTGGGGGGACGGAATACGTTGCAGCCCCACCCCAGCAACATCAGGGGAATGTCTCGATCTCTAACAGTTACGGGCCCAAACAGCCGCCAAACGTTACAGATTGAGACAAAGTCAGGGCAGCAGAGCGACCCCAGTAACATCCCCTACTCCCACTCCTGCTCGTAGATGTTGAGCGACTTTACGTACCGCCCCTGGGCGCCCATGATGTCGCGGACCAGACGCAAGAAGAAACTGATGCACGAGGTGTCAAAGCCATCCTGCAGGTCCTCCGGATGCACCGCACCAGGCCCATCGACCGCCGTGTCACTCAGGCGTGCGATGTCATACAGATAGAGTTGTCCCGCCGTCAGCCAGACATCGTCGACGCAGGCGAGGCGCACCGCAATCGCTCCGTCGCTCCAATGCTCCTTTTGCACGATATGTGGGTCGTAGGCGTCAAAGCGACGGTCGGTGCGCGTATCCTTCAGCACGACCATGCCAGTCGCGGGATCCTTGTCCAAAATGCCAAAGCGCGAGAAATGCTGCGTGTCACGCACCTGCTTAAGTCGCCCGAGCGAAGCAGGAGAAATTGACGCTGGCGGCTCATCCACATACAGCTCCAACAGCGTCTTGCCGTGGTAATAGGGGCGCTCAAACAGCAGCCAATCGGTAAACGCCATGTTGTAGGCCATGATTTCGTTTTGAGAAGGTTCCTCGCAATAGCTGAGCCACGGATCGACGATAATCTCGAACTGCTCGCGCGCCGGCTCCAGGAATTGAAACTTCCGCAGCATCCAAAAGTGAGCCATGTCGGCAATATCGTTGCCGACGGCTTCGGCCAGCTGTGCTCGGTCAAAAACTTGGTCAGTCATGGCATCCTCCTCAAACTGATGGACCTCAATTTGAGCTTACGAGGAGGGCGAGCAACCGAGGCAAGCACGGGCAAAATAGGCCTTCGACTGCAAACCAGATGCTAACCAAACACTTGACGGGACACTTGACCGAATGAGCGCACCGCAAAGAAACCGCAGGTAGACATAGACAGCCAGCCCGCCCTTTTGAGCCAAATACCCGCAGCCACCACAGAAACAACAGGTGACCACAGCCCAAGAAGTCGACAAATGAACACCCGTACGTCGACAAACGAGCAAATCACTCGCAAAGAGTGTCCCCAACGACTAGACAAAAAATGACTAGTCATTGGGGACGCTCTTAAATGACTACTTTACAGCTCCAGCGCCTCGGCGACTTCGGCGGCGCAGGCCAGGGCATCCGCCATGGCACTCACCACGAGCGAGCTGCCGTTGCGGGCATCACCCGCCACATACACCGGCGCAGCATCCGCAGCGACACCCTCCGTGCGAGCCGCGAGGTGCGAGCCCTCGGCAGCCATCACCGGCAGCGGACGACCAGCGGTGGCAACAGGCACGCCCACCGCATCGAACACACCATGCTCGGGACCCGTAAAGCCGCAGGCGATGAGCACCAGCTGCGCCGGCACCTCGTGCTCGGAGCCCGCGATGCGCTCCGGGTTGCCGGCCGACCAGTCCAGATCGACCACGCGCAGACCCGCAGCCGCACCCTTCTTGTCCAGCAGCACCTCGAGCGTATCCACACCCCATACAGAAGGACGTGGTACTCCTGCTGGCCGTAGTCGGTCTTCTTAACGTTGGGCCACTGCGGCCAGGGGTTGCTCGCCGCGCGCTTATCGGGCGCAGCCGGCAAGAACTCAAACTGGCGCACGCTGCGCGCGCCCTGGCGCACCGCAGTACCTACGCAGTCGTTTCCGGTATCGCCACCGCCAATGACCACAACGTCCAGGCCGCGTGCGTTCACCGCGGGTTCGCCGCCATCGAGCACCGAGACGGTCGAAGCCATCAGGTAGTCCACCGCGTACACCACGCCCGGAGCATCCACGTTCGCAGCCGAAAGACCGCGTGGCGCACGAGCGCCGGCAGCCACCACAACGGCGTCAAAGCCATCGAGCTTGGCCGCCACCGCAGGGTCCGTCACATCGGCGCTCAGCTCAAACACAATGCCCAGCTCGCGCATGAGCGCCACGCGACGCTCGACCACGGACTTCTCGAGCTTCATGTTGGGAATGCCGTACATGAGCAGACCGCCCGGGCGGTCGTCGCGCTCAAACACCGTCACGCGGGCGCCACGACGCGCAAGCTCCCATGCCGCCACCAGACCAGCAGGACCGGAGCCCACCACGGCGACCGTAGGTGCGCCCTCCCCTGCCGGCTCAAAGCGACGCGGACCGCCATGTGCCCACTCGTGGTCGCTGATCGCACGCTCGTTGTCATGGATCGTCGTGGGCTGGCCATCGACCGAACCCAGGTTGCACGCGGCCTCGCAAAGCGCCGGGCACACGCGGCTCGTAAACTCGGGCATGGGCGAGGTGAGCGACAGACGCTCGGCAGCCTCGTCCCAGCGGCCGCGGTACACCAGCTCATTCCACTCGGGAATCAGGTTGTGCAGCGGGCAACCGCTCGGACGCGCCTTGCCAAAGCTCGCGCCCATCTGGCAAAACGCCACGCCGCACATCATGCAGCGGCTCGCCTGGGCGCGACGTGCTTCGTCGTCGAGCTCCACGTACAGCAGATCGAAATCGCGGCTCCGCTCCTCCACGGGGCGAAGCTCGTGGGTCACGCGATCGATATCAAGAAAAGCACCGGGCTTACCCATGGCACTTACGCCTCCTTCTTGGTCGAAGCAACAGAGCTGGCAGCCACGGACGCAGCGCCCGCAGCACCGCCCGCGACATCAAAGCGAGCGACATCCGCGGCGCTCGCGCGACCGGTCACGATGTCAAACGCCAGCTCCTCGGCCTGCGCATGCGTCTTGCCCACGGCCTCGGCCGCAGCGACAATCGCCAGCACGCGCTCGTACTCGGTCGGAATGACCTTCACAAAGTGCTTGCTCATCGTCTCAAAGCTGTAGAGCAGCTTAATGCCGCGCGGGCTCTGCGTCGCGTCCACGTGCTCCTGGATGAGCTCGCGAATCTGCGCCAGCTCGCCGGCCGTCGGGGCCTTGAGCTCAACGCTCTCGTGGTTCACGCGCGCACTGAGTGTGCCGTACTGGTCAAAGACATAGGCCACGCCGCCTGTCATGCCGGCGGCAAAATTCTGCCCGACCTCACCCAGGATGAGCGCCAGACCGCCCGTCATGTACTCGCAGCCATGGTTGCCGCAGCCCTCGACCACCACGGTGGCACCGGAGTTGCGCACGGCAAAACGCTGGCCGGCAAGACCGTTAATGAAGCCGCGGCCGCTCGTGGCACCAAAGAACGCAACGTTGCCCACGATGATGTTCTCGTCGAACTTGTAGGTCGCATGCGGGTTGGGGCGTACCGACACCTCGCCGCCCGAAAGGCCCTTGCCAAAGTAGTCGTTGGCGTCGCCGCACACGTTGAGCGTAATGCCGCGCGGCAGGAAGGCGCCAAAGCTCTGACCTGCCGAACCATCGCAATCGATGGTGATGGAGCCGGCGGGCAGGCCCTCGGGATGCGCCTTGGTCACCGCGTTGCCCAGGATGGTGCCCACGCAGCGGTTGACGTTGGCGATATCGGCGCGGAAACGAATCGGACGCAGGTGCGCACGGGCATCGGCCGTATAGGGCACAAACAACGTGGAGTCGAGCGTCTTGTCGAGTTCGCTGTCCGCGGCCATCTGCGGCAGGAAGTGGCGACCGTCGGCGCCCGGAATATGGGCACCGAACTCGCAGGTCGCGCTCGCCAGCACGGGCGACAGATCGAGCAGGTTTGCTTTGCGGTTACCCGGGACCTCGATCTGGCGCAGGCACTCGGGATGGCCGACCATCTCGTCGACGGTGCGGAAGCCCAGGCTCGCCATGACCTCGCGCAGCTGCTCGGCAACAAAAAGCATAAAGTGCTCAACGTGCTCGGGCTTGCCGCGGAAGCCGCGACGCAGACGGCAGTTTTGTGTAGCGATGCCGGCCGGGCAGGTGTCCTGCTGGCAGTCGCGCTGCATGAGGCAACCCATGGAGATGAGCGGCATGGTCGCAAAACCAAACTCCTCGGCGCCCAACAGGCAGGCGACGGCGACATCGGTGCCGTCCATGAGCTTGCCGTCGGCCTCGAGCACCACGCGTGAGCGCAGGCCGTTTTGCAGCAGTGTCTGCTGGGCCTCGGCAAGGCCAAGCTCCAGCGGCAGGCCGGCGTGCCAAATGGAATCACGTGCAGCGGCACCCGAGCCGCCATTGTGGCCGCTGATCAAGATCTTGTCGGCAGCACCCTTGGCCACACCGGTGGCGATGGTGCCGACGCCGGCCTCGCTGACCAGCTTGACCGACACGCGCGCGCCGGGGTTGGCGTTCTTAAGATCGAAGATCAGCTCCGCCAGGTCCTCGATGGAGTAGATGTCGTGGTGCGGCGGAGGCGAGATCAGGCCGATGCCGGGCGTGGACTGACGGACCTCGGAGATCCAGGGATAGACCTTCTTGCCGGGCAGGTGGCCGCCCTCGCCGGGCTTGGCGCCCTGCGCCATCTTAATCTGGATCTCAAAGGCACTGCAAAGATAGCGGCTCGTCACGCCAAAGCGCGCACTTGCCACCTGCTTGATTGCGGAGTTCTTGGAGTCGCCGTTGGCCAGCGGGGTCTCGCGACGCGGATCCTCACCGCCCTCGCCCGAGTTGGAACGGCCGTGCAGGCGGTTCATGGCGATGGCCATGCACTCGTGTGCCTCTTTGCTAATAGAGCCATACGACATGGCGCCGGTGTTAAAGCGGCGGACGATGTTGAGCGCGGGCTCGACCTCGTCAAGCGCCACCGGAGTACGGCCGCTGGCATCAAAGTCGAGCAAGTCGCGCAGGCGCACGGCACGGCCGGTGCGGTGCAGGCGAGCGCTGTACTCCTTAAAGGTATCGTAGCTGTCCTCGCGGCAGGCGGTCTGCAGCAGGTAGACGGTCTGGGGGTCGATGAGGTGATCCTCGCCGCCGAGCGGGCGCCACTTGGTCAGGCCCAGCGTGGGCAGCTGATCGGGAGCCGGGCTCTTAAGGATGGCAAGTGCAGCGTCATAGCGCTCATTCTGCTCGCGCTCAACGTCCTCGACACCCATACCGCCCACACGGCTCACCGTACCGGCGAAGTACGCGTTGACGAACTCCGGCGTAAAGCCCACGGCCTCGAAGATCTGCGCGGAGTGGTAGCTCTGCACCGTGGAGATACCCATCTTGGACATGATGGAGACGATGCCGGCGGTCGCAGCCTTGTTGTAGTTGGCGATGCCCTGCTCGGCCGTCACGTCCAAGTCGCCGCGCGCCGCCAGATCGCGGATGCACGCATGTGCGTTGTACGGATAGATGCCGCTCGCGGAGTAGCCCACCAGTGCCGCAAAGTCGTGCGGGGACACGGCGTCGCCGCACTCCACCACGATGTCGGCAAAGGTACGCACGCCGGCGCGGATCAGGTGGTTGTGCACGCAGCCCACGGCGAGCAGCGACGGCACGGGCACCTCGCCCACAGCGGCACGATCGCTCAACACCACGATGTTCACGCCGTCGCGGACCGCAGCCTCAACGTCCTCTGCAAGCTGCTTGAGCGCAGCCTGCAGCGCGCCCTCACCCGCGTCGCGGCGGTACACGGCACGGAATCGGCGGGTCTTAAAGCCAACACGGTCAATCGCGCAAATGCGATCGAACTCCTCCTCGCTCAGCAGCGGGCGCTCCAGGCGCACCAGCTGACAGGCCGTACGGGAGTCCTCGAGCAGGTTGCCGTGGTTGCCCAGGTAGAGCGTGGTCGAAGTCACCATATGCTCGCGCAGGGCGTCGATCGGCGGGTTCGTGACCTGGGCGAACAACTGATAGAAGTAGTCAAAGAACGAGCGCGTCTTCTTGGACAGGCAGGCCAGCGGCGCATCGATGCCCATCGAAGCGAGCGGTGCCTTGCCCTGCTGGGCCATGGGACGCACGACCTCGTCGACGTCATCCCAGTGATAGCCGAGCTTGGCCATGCGCACGGCGGCGGGCACCTCGGCGTCCTCGGCGGGCGTTGCCGTGGCAGGCCTATCGAGCGCGTCGACGGTCAGCGTCTCCTCGGCAATCCAGTCGCGGTAGGGCTTTTCCTTGGCATAGCGGGCGCGCAGCTCGTCGTTGTAGATCACGCGGCCGCGGGCAAAATCGACCTCGAGCATCTGGCCCGGCCCCAGACAGCCGCTCGTCAGGATGTTCTCGGGGCTCACCTCGATGGTGCCCACCTCGCTTGCCAGCATAAAGCGACCGTCGCGCGTCACATAGTAGCGGGCGGGACGCAAGCCGTTACGGTCGAGGGCGGCACCCAGCGTGCGACCGTCGGTAAAGGCGATGGCCGCCGGGCCATCCCACGGCTCCATGAGCATGGACTGGTAAGCGTCGTAGGCGCGGCGCTCCTCACTCAGGCTGTCGTTGTGGTCCCACGGCTCGGGCAGCAGCATGGATGCGGCACGCGTGAGCGGGCGACCGTTCATGACTAGGAACTCAAGCACATTGTCCAGAATCGCGGAGTCGGAGCCCTCGCGGTTGATGATGGGCATCACGCGCTCAAGATCGTGCTGCAGCACGGGGCTGTACAGGTTGGGTTCGCGGGCGCGGATCCAGTTGACGTTACCCTTGAGGGTGTTGATCTCGCCGTTGTGGATGATAAAGCGGTTGGGGTGCGCGCGCTCCCAGCTGGGCGTGGTGTTGGTGGAGTAGCGCGAGTGGACGAGTGCCACGGCCGTTTTGACGGCGGCGTCGTTGAGGTCGATGAAGAAGCGGCGCATCTGCGTGGCCACAAGCATGCCTTTGTACACGATGGTGCGCGAGCTCATGGAGCAGACGTAGAAAATCTTGTCGCGCAGGGCAAACTCGGCGTCGGCCTTCTTCTCGATGGTGCGGCGGCACACGTACAGGCGGCGCTCGAATGCGTCGCCGGCCGGCGTGTCGTCGGGGCGGCCCAGAAAGGCCTGCAGGATGGTAGGCATGCAGGCGCGGGCCGTCTCGCCCAAATCGTGCGGGTCGACCGGCACCTCGCGCCAAAAGAGCAGCGGCACCCCAACCTCGGCGCAGCCCTCCTCAAACACGCGACGGGCATCCTCTACGCCCTTGTCGTCCTGCGGGAAGAACAGCATGGCCACACCATAGTCGCCCTCTGCCGGCAGAATCTGGCCGCACTTTTGGGCCTCTTTACGGAAAAAGTGATGCGGAACCTGGAACAGGATTCCGGCGCCGTCGCCGGTGTTCTTCTCGAGTCCGGTGCCGCCGCGGTGCTCCAAGTTGACCAGAATGGACAGTGCGTCGTCCAGAATCTGGTGATGGCGCTCGCCGTTGATATCGGCAAGCGCGCCGATGCCACACGCATCGTGGTCGAATTCGGGGCGATAAAGGCCCTGCTGCTGAGCGGAATCTGCCTGCATCGCGATCCTCCCCTTGGTGTTAGACAGTCAGTTGAATAGGCATACTAGAAGCATCACCGGCCCGTTGTGTTTCCCGCCCGTTTCGAAACAATCGCGTAACGCACACCGACCATCAACGTCTTGCTATCAAACATGTACGTCAGCCCCCAAACATGTCGAAATTTGACATCTTTGGAGGCTGACGTACACGTTTTAGTGCAGGGACAGCCGGCACATATGCATCTGGCCCCTTTGAATCATTCTGGAAACAAGGGCCATGCGGACTTTTGCATGATGGGGCTCGACACAGCAGGCCTCAAGGGCGGCAACAAGACGCCCAAGTTCGGCCTGTAAGCTCACCGCTTCAAACATCTCAATCTGTAACAGGAAGACCCAATTTTGGCGCCTAGATGTTACAGATTGAGATTTTCTGCGGGACGGTTTTAGTTTGTCTCGATCTGTAACACCTAGGCCCAATTTCCATCCCTAGTTGTTACAGATCGAGACATTTCGGCAGCCCCCCTTCACCATCCCATTCAAATAGAACAATTTTGTTAGTCTTGGTTAACTTTTAAGCTTAAAACGGGTATCCTTTGCGGCGTCAAGCAAACGGCACGCACACCGTGCCAGATCAAGGAGGCCCCTATGGCGCACCAAGCAGACCAGCAGACGATGCAACTCGTCCTTATCCGTCACGGAGAGTCCGAGTGGAACAAGCTCAACCTGTTCACCGGTTGGACCGATGTCGAGCTCACCGACACGGGCCGCGAAGAGGCGGCGGCAGGCGGCCGCGCCCTCAAAGAAGCCGGTTTCGACTTTGACGTCTGCTACACTTCGCGTCTCAAGCGCGCGATCCACACCCTCAACATCGTGCTCGGCCAAATGGATCGCGAGTAGCTGCCCGTCATCAAATCCTGGAAGCTCAACGAGCGCCACTACGGTGCGTTGCAGGGTCTCAACAAGGCCGATGCCGCCGCGGAGCACGGCGACGAACAGGTGCTCATCTGGCGCCGCTCCTTCGATGTCTGCCCGCCGGCACTCGAGCCGGACGACGCGCGCGACCCCCACACCCAGGAGCAATACCGCGACGTCGCGCCCGATCAGCTGCCCTATACCGAGTGCCTCAAGGGCACGATCGCCCGCGCCTGGCCCTATTTCGAAGACGAGATTCGCCCCCAGATGCTCGCCGGCAAGCGCGTACTCATCGCCGCACACGGCAACTCCCTGCGCTCACTCGTCATGAAGCTCGAGCACCTCACGCCCGAGGAGATCCTCAAGGTCAACATCCCCACCGGCGTGCCGCTCGTCTACACCTTCGACACCGATTTCAACGTCCTCGACAAGCGCTACATCGGCGACCCGGCGACCATCGCCGCCAAGATCGACGCCGTGGCCAATCAGGGCAAAGCACACAAGTAGCCCCAACCCAAAACCGACGCGTGGCGCCGCACGGCCCAGATGCGACGTCACGCCGCCCATACACAGGAGCGCACCATGCTCAACCATCTCAAACAACACTTTGGCTCCCGACGCACCGGTGGTCACGGAGGCCTAGACATTGCGCGGCATATCGGCCCCGGGATGCTCGTGACCGTCGGCTTTATCGACCCGGGCAACTGGGCCTCCAATATGGCCGCGGGCTCGCAGTTTGGCTACGCGCTGCTGTGGATCGTCACGCTGTCCACGATTATGCTCATTGTGCTGCAGCACAACGCGGCGCACCTGGGTATCGCCACGGGCGCCTGCCTTGCCGAGGCCACGACACGTTACCTCCCCCGCTTCGTTGGACGCACGGTACTCGCCAGTGCCTATCTCGCGACTGTCGCCACCGCCATGGCCGAAGTCCTGGGTGGCGCGATTGCCCTTCAAATGCTCTTTGGGCTGCCCGTGCGCGCGGGCTGCGTCATCGTGGCGGCAGTATCGATGGCGATGCTCATGACGAGCTCCTACAAGCGCGCCGAACGCTGGATCATCGCCTTCGTGGGTGTGGTGGGACTCTCGTTTTTAGCAGAGCTCGCGCTGGTCAAAGTCGACTGGCCGCAAGCAACCGCAAGCTGGATCATCCCCAGCATGCCTGCCGACTCGGCAACGATTATCGTGAGTGTCCTGGGTGCGGTCGTTATGCCACACAACCTTTTTCTGCACTCCGAGGTCATCCAATCCATGCACTTCGAAGGCCAAGGCGAGCAAGTTATCGAAGAACGTCTGCACTACGAGCTCTTCGACACGCTCTTTTCGATGGGCGTGGGCTGGGCAATCAACTCGGCCATGGTCATCCTGGCCGCGACGACCTTCTTTGCGCACGGCATTGTCGTAGACGACCTCGCCGTCGCAGCGGCCACGCTCTCCCCCATTCTGGGCCCGGCGAGCTCGACCATCTTTGCGGTGGCGCTGCTGTTTGCGGGTCTCTCGAGTAGCGTGACAGCGGGCATGGCGGCGGGAACCATCACCGCGGGCATGTTCGACGAGGAATACGACATCCACGACCGACATTCCTCGATCGGGGTGGCAGCCTGTTTCGTCGGTGCAGTGGCGGCGTGTCTGGTCGTCCCGAATCCTTTTGAAGGTCTCATCTGGAGTCAGGCACTGCTGTCGCTTCAGCTGCCGATTACGGTCTTTGTGCTCATACGACTCACCAGCTCACGCCGCGTCATGGGCAAATACGCCAACTCGCGCCCGCTCAACGCGCTGCTCGTAGGGATCGGTGCCATCGTAACGGCTCTCGACATCGTGCTGCTAACGGGGATGTGATGGGACGGGGCGCCCACCCAGGCAAACGTCTCGACCTGTAACATCTAGACCCGCTTTTGATGTCTAGATGTTACAGATCGAGATCATTCCGAGGGACAGCTCCGTTTGTCTCAATCTGTAACACGTAGACCCCGTTTTCACTGCTAGATGTTACAGATTGAGACAAACGGTCGGCCGGACTCACGACAGACAGGATCGGCTAACAGCAGCCGTGATCCCTTGGGGACGGAGGAAAAGGGCCCCGGCCGGGATGACCGACCGGGGCCCTTGGACAGAGCTATGTATTGCTGCAATTCGCGTGTCTACGAGTTACTCCTCGACGAGCTCAAACTGATCGGGACCGACGCCGCACACCGGGCACACGTAGTCCTCGGGCAGCTCGGGCGTGTCGACCTCAACCTCGTAACCGCAAACGACGCACACGAACTTATACGTCTTCTTCTCCTCAGCCATGATGTTCTCCTCTCGAACGCGACTGGTGATGTACTTCACTTAATAGTATATGTTCTCAATAATATAATGCAAGTGTTTTTACAACAATTCTAGCCTTGATACGAGGACGCCTTCGGAGGCGTCTTGCCCTTCAGAACCTTGTGATAGTAGTCGTACGTCAGCGGCATCTCGTCGCTCAGGCGCTCGGCGTCCTCGACCTCGCCGATAAACAGTAGATGCGTGCCCACATCCACAGTGTCGATCAAACGGCAGCTAAACAGGGCCGCCGCGTGCTCGGGCACATAGGGCATGCCCAGAGCCGTCTCGCGGGTCTCGTACTTGGCAAACTTGTCATAATCGCTGCTGGTGCGGAACCCAAAGTTACCGATGTAGAGCATGTCGGCGGTCTGATCGATCACGGTCAGCGCAAAGGCCTTAGCCGATGCGATTACGCCGGACGTGACATTTTCCTTGTTCACGGCAATCGAGATGCGCGGCGGGGCGGATGTCACCTGCACTGCTGTGTTGATAACGCAGCCGGCACGCAGCCCGTCCGCCGCGGCGCTCACCACGTACAGGCCACTCGGCATGGTAAAGAACGCAGTTTTGTCCATAACGATCACTCCCCTAGCTCGGGTTGGAACCTCATGGATGTATGTACCCACAAAAAAGGCGGCACCCATAACGGACGCCGCCTTTGAGACATATGTGTCAGAACAGTAAGAAAGATGAGACGTCCGCAGTTGCGGTGAAATAGGGACTGAATAGCCCCTCAAACAGGCAAAACAGTCCGTATTCCACCGCAACTTATACAGAGTGTCTAGCGGTTGCGCTCTTTGAGGGCGCGGTCGATCTCGCGTTGGACATCACGCTTGGCCATGTCCTCGCGCTTGTCGTAGAGCTTCTTGCCGCGACCCAGACCCAGCAGCAGCTTTACGCGGCCGTCGGTATTAAAGTAGAGCTCCAACGGAACCAGCGCATAACCACGGTTGCGAAGTTTGCCGTCAAGAAAGTCGATCTCCTTGCGGTGCAGCAGCAGACGACGCCGACGGTCGGGATCGCGATTCCACACGCCACCATGGCTATAAGGGTGGATATGCAGGCCGACGAGCCAGCACTCCCCGCCGCGGATCAGCGCGAAGGTATCGGTGATCTGGCAGGCGCGCTCGCGAATCGACTTGACCTCGGCGCCGCTCAGCTCAATACCGCACTCAAACGTCTCATCGATAAAGTACTCGTGATGTGCCGAGCGATTCTTGGAAATGAGCTTGCGTTCACGCTTACTGGGCATCGCCGGCCTCCTTGGCGCCATCGGCGTTTGAGCCCACAGCCTCGCGCTTTGCCTTGCGCTCGGCATTGAGCTCAGCATCGCTCTCGCGCACCAGTTTGATAATCGCCGCGCAGGCTTCCTCGCCCACCAAGTCGCGAGCACGCACCGTCAGGCGCGTCGCCTCCTGCTTGTCGCCGTCGCTTGCAGCATCGGTCGCGCACATAATCAGGCAGATGGCAATCTCGGCCGAAGGTGAGGTCGGAACGCCCTGCAGGGCCAGTTCACCCATCACGTGCTCGTCGCTCTCCTCGGCGGCATTCGGATAGGTAGTATGGATCTTGTTGAGCAGGCGCGTCGTATGCGTATCGTTGGGCGCCAGGCGCAGCGCCAGACGCGCGCAGCCCACGGCAGCCGAAATGTTCTCGGTCTCGGGCTCCAAGAAGTACTGACCTAGATTGGCGTAAGCGCGGGCGGCGCACTTGCCATCGCTTGCACGCTCCAGCACCGAGAACGAGAGCGATGCCCATTCCTGCTTGTCCTCGAGAGCGCGGAACAGCTCGGCCAAATCCAAGCGATAGTTGCAGTTCATGGGGTCCCAACGCACAGCCTGCATCAGGGCATTACGAGCGCTCACATAATCCTGCTGGCGAATGTAGGCAAACGCCATATCAGAGTACAGGCGGTCAAACGGCACCTCGACCTGCACGAGCTCGCGCGGATCCTTCTCCACGCGGCGATAGGCCAAGCGCTCAAACTTGCTATCGAAGCTAAAGTATTGGCGCTTCTCCTCCGTCTTGCACTCGGCGTCGATATACTCCTCGGCGAGCTCCACCAGGCGCTCCAGCAGCGGCGTCGCCGTAGCCAGGTCGCCCTGCGCCAGATAGTTCTCGGCATACGTGATGTCTTGCAAGCTGATGGGCAGATCCATGGCTACTCCTCGATCTGAGCGAAACACGGCAGGCGCCGTATATACGGTCAATACACAAAACCCGGGTCTCTTACGAGGCCCGGGCGTTCAATTTTGGTAGCCCGTACCAGATTCGAACTGGTGATCTCCGCCTTGAGAGGGCGGCGTCCTAAACCGCTAGACGAACGGGCCATATGTAGCAAATGCAATGGCTGGGATGGAGGGAGTCGAACCCCCATTGACGGAACCAGAATCCGCTGTCCTGCCATTAGACGACATCCCAATGACTGCATTGCTGCGCTCGGCTGTGCCTTTGCGCAAGAAAGAAATATACGGGAAGTCTCGCCGTGACGCAAGCCCCAATTTTGACTTTTTTGAAATTCAGTCAAATTGGCCTAATTTAGTCCAACCCGTGAAGGACCTGTGAAGCCGACCGCTGCACACGAAGGGCAAAACGCCGTGAGCGGTAGCCGTCAACCGTTGGCAGATTCTACCGCGAAAACGATAGCACCAGGCAACACAATCGAAGCATCAATGATCACGTAGATATCGAGGCGCCATGGACGAAGAGCTTGATTACCTATGGGAGACCCTGGGGCTCGAGATCACTGCTGACCTTTGGCCCGAACGGGACAAAATCCATCCCACACTGCGCCCCGCCATCACGGTGATGCAGGCAAAATACCGCCGTGCATCCTTTTTGATCATGCGGGTGTCATGGCACGCGGGACTCCCCGACCTTAAGCGAATCCAGGCAAGCCTCGTCGAGCTGTCCGGTATGCCGACCGTCATATCCGAGGCGCACCTGGAGCAGCGCCAACGCGAGCGACTGCAACAGCAGCGGATTCCCTTTATCTGTCCCGGCGTTCAGGCATATCTGCCCTTTATGGACGAGGAGTACTGGAGCGGCAAGCCCAACAAGCACGTAAAGGTCTACGATCCGCACGTATGGGCACAGCTCGAGGATTGAGCCGAGCGAGCCCGCCGATGGAAAACACATCCCACGCCGATCACTCAAAACGGGTCGCACTTTTCGGAGCCGCTACAGCAACGCCTCGGCCCAAGCCGCTTCCCTAAAGCCAGGAATCGCAAAGTCGTCGCCCACCAGCAGCGGACGCTTGACCAGCATGCCGTCGGTCGCCAGCAGCTCGTAGCACTCCCGATCCGTCATGCCCGCATCCAGACGCGCCTTCAGGCCCAGCTCTCGATATTTCATGCCCGACGAATTAAAGAAGCGCCGCACCGGCAGCCCCGAACGAGCAATCCAGGTCGCAAGCTCATCAGCCGTGGGATTGTCCAAAACGATATCGCGGTCGATATACTCTACCCCATGTTCGTCCAGCCATGCCTTGGCCTTCTTACAGGTCGAGCACTTGGGATATTCAACAAACAATACCGCCATGGGATTTCCTTTCTTAGAGAAAACAGGTGTCTGGAAAACTGCACATCGACGACCACTCGCGATTGCAGCCGTTATTGTAGTCAATGTCGAAGCATAGGCAGTCGCGATGTCTCGTCTTAAGGCTAGCGCCTCGCATGGGCGCCGATCGGCCGAGTCGCATGGCGCACCAACACCGCTGCCAGCAATACCAGCAGCATCGCGGTGACATAGCCCGCAGCATCGAATCCTAAGTCGACAACGTCGAAATGCCTGCCGGGAACAAAGATCTTATGCACCTGATCGCCAACGGAGCAGACGGCACAAAAGAGCAACACGGGCACGCAACGGGAGCATACGCTCCACGGACGCCTGGAAAAGCAAACCACGACCACCGAGGCGAACAATCCGACGAAGAAAAACTCTACGGTATGGGCAACGCGACGGACGTTCGTGCCCACCCACATGCGAATGGAAGCAAGTCGGCCAGACCGGACATTCGAAGCAGCCGAATCGGTGCCCCCGGTCATCCCGTTCTCGGTCTGAGCTTCACCCGCGACATCGGCAGCCTGTACGCCCGTAGCTTGACCCTCCACCACACGCGCGGTGGACTCGCTCAGCAACGACGTCTCCACCGCATTTTGCTCCGTCAGCACCCAGATGCCCACCAGCGTTGCAGTAAACAGAACGATCGCGGTCCATCCGATTATTTGTTTTACGCGCGCCAAGGGCCTACCTCTTTTTTTGAATATCAGCGAGTGTAGCCCCAAATGACATCGTCACCGTATCAAAATTTGAATCGCAACAGGAAGCGCCAAAGCGGCGCAAACCCCTACCCCGCCTCGCGCATCCAGCGATCGAACGTCCCCACGCACACGCCCAGGCACTTTGCTGCCTGGCTGCGGGTAATATCGCCTGCCTCATAGCTATCGCGTACCAGCTCAAACTGAGGAGGGCACGGCTTGCGAGGTCGACCGAAACGGACCCCTCGCGCCCGCGCCGCTGCAATCCCCTCCGCTTGGCGCCGATGAATATTCTCGCGCTCCACCTGCGCCACGTAGCTCAGCAGTTGTAGCACAATATCGGCAATCAGGGTATTGGTCACATCCGGCGCGCCGCTGGCCCTGGCGCGCGTGTCAAGCAATGGCATGTCCAACACCACAATGGCAACCCCGAGCTCCTTGGTAATGCGTCGCCATTCCTCAAGAATCTCGGAGTAATTACGGCCAAGTCGGTCGATAGAAAGCACCACCAGCACGTCCCCGTCTCCCAGGATGTGCAGCAGCTCGCGATACCGCGGGCGATCGAAGTCCTTGCCGCTCGCATGGTCGGCATAAATATTCGCCGAGCCCACGCCATAGGCGCCCAGCGCATCCAGCTGCCGATTTAGATTCTGATCGCGCGAACTCACCCGCGCATAACCATACACCGTCGCCATCTCATCCCCGCTTTCTTGTAAACCTGCCAAAAAGGGACAGGTTTATTTTGGTAGGTTTTACCTCTCGAATAGCAGGTAAGCGGGCGGCCGAGCAGACGGCAAGGTAGCCATGATCCAAATGCGGAGGGCGGCCCCGAAAGACCGCCCTCCGCTCTCCCGCCATGAGTCGAGATTTGGCTAATGGATAAGCTTAAAGTCCAAGTGCCCACGCGTGGTATTGACGCGCGAGACCTCGATAATCACACGCTGGCCCAGTTCATAGCGAGTCCCCGTGTCGGCACCTGTGAGCGTGAGCGCATCCTCGTCGAACTCGAACCACTCGTTGCCCAGGCTCTTGATCGAAACCAAGCCTTCGACCTGCGTCAGGTCCAAGCGCACAAAGAGGCCCATCCTGCTAACCCACGAGACGGATCCGGCATAGCGCTCGCCCAGACGGTCCTCATAGTACTGGGCAATCTTGATCTTTTGCGTCGCATGGCTGGCGGCATCGGCCGCACGCTCGGCATCGCTGCATGCGCGGCAAATCTGCGGCAGAATGCGCGGCAGCGACTCGCGCCCCTTGCCGATCAGCCGCGGCGTACGGACCAAGGCGTCCTTGCCGCCGAGCTGCTCATAGGCCAACTGCAGTTTGAGCACGCGGTGCACCACCAGATCGGGGTAGCGACGGATGGGGCTCGTAAAGTGGCAGTAGCACGGCGCGGCGAGCGCAAAGTGGCCCTCGTTGCGCGGCTTGTACAGCGCGCGCTGCATGCTGCGCAGAAGCAGCGTGTTGTCGAGCGGTCCGTTGGC
>CABSDO010000018.1 GCA_902476475.1 uncultured Collinsella sp.
ACAAGTTTTATCAGCTCGATGTCGCTGATGCGCCCAAGGCGCGCGAGACCGTCGAACAGATTTTCGCAGACCTGCCGCAAACCAATATCCTGATCAACTGCGCTGGCGTCATCAGCACCAAGAAGTTCGACGAGATCGACGACACCGAGTGGCGCCGTACCATCGACATCAACCTCAACGGCACCTTTACCATGATGAACGCCGTGTACCCGCACTTTAAGGCTGCCCATGCCGGCACTATCGTCAACGTGAGCTCTGTTGCTGGCAAGATCGGCGGCGGCCTGCTCGGCACCGCGGCTTACGCGAGCTCCAAGGCCGGTGTTAACGGTCTAACCAAGGCAGTCGCCAAGGAGGGCGGTAGGTTCGGCGTTCGCTGCAACGCTGTGTGCCCGTCGCTCACGTTGACCGATATGACCTCGATTCTCTCTGACGAGAACTCTCAGCGCATCATCAACGGTATTCCTCTGGGCCGTGCCGCCCAGGCCAGCGAGCCTGCGCAGATGGTGCTCTTCTTTGCCTCCGACCTCGCCAGCTTCGTGAACGGCGAGATCGGTGACTGCGACGGTGGCATCGTTCTGGACGGGTAATACCCCGCGACGTTAATTCGGCGACGGCTCCTGCGACTCGGGACCGTCGCCTTCTTTCTGGCACAGGAGCGTGCGACCGCGTGCCACACGCATCAAAAGGAGATATAAATGAGTGAATCGACTGTGGTGGAGGCGCCGGCGGCAAAGGAGCCGTTCTTTAAGATGTCCTCCATCCCGGGTGCCAATATTTTGGTGCCGCTTCTGCTGGGCTGCCTGCTCAACACGCTATTCCCCGATCTGTTCAAAACGCTCGGCAGCTTTACGCTTGGCATGACCCAGCAGGGTGCAGGCCCGCTCGTGGGCGCTTTTTTGCTTATCGTCGGTACGACGATTTCGTTTAAGAGTGCTCCTGCCGCCGCTGCCCGCGGTGCCATCATCATCGCCGTCAAGCAAATCGTGGTCGTTGCCGTGTCGCTGCTCATCCTTTATTTGTTCAACGACAACCTGTTTGGCATCTCTGCCATGGTGATGCTGGCGGCTTGCACCGGCGCCAACAACGCTATGTACGCTGGTCTGATGGGCACCATGGGCAATGAGGCCGAGCGTGGCGCTGTCGCAATCACCACGCTCGTTGTCGGCCCTCCGGTCACGATGATCGTGCTCGGCGCTGCCGGCCAGGCTCCGATCGGCTGGTCGCTCGTGGGTGCCATCCTGCCGATCGTCGTCGGCATTATTCTGGGCAACGTCTTCCCCAGCTTTAAGAAGATGATGGCACCGGCACTTTCCGCCGTCATCGTGCTCGTCTTCTTTGCCATGGGCTCGACCATGACCTTTGGCCAGCTCATTAATGGCGGTCTTCCCGGTATTCTGCTCGGCGTGATCTGCTCGGTGATCTTTGCAATTCCCGTCATCGCGGTCGACAAGCTCACGGGCGGCACGGGTGTCGCAGGTGCGGCCATTTCGAGCTGCGCCGGAGCCAATGTGGCCACGCCTGCTGCCATGGCAAGCGTCAACGGGGCCATGTACGGCGGTGCGGTGCTCGCGACGGCTACGGCACAGGTTGCTGCCTGCGCAATCGTTACGGCTATTTTGACCCCGCTGGTCACCAGCTGGTGCTACAAGCATTTTGAGGGCCAGGGCAACGGCGATAGCAAGGCAACGGCCGACAAGGCCGCCGCAGCCGCCTAATGCCAAGCGGCAATCAAAGCTAAAAACTAGCCATGCCACAGGGCGGCCACGGGGGATTCCGTGGCTGCCCTGCAGTTTCTGTAGGGTCTCTGGGACACTTTACCCTGCTAAAGCTGGCATAACAGCTAGAGCGAACGTCGTACAAAGGCAAGGAAAAATACCATACAAATCGGTGAACGGTAGTTGTTTGCACTCGCATTTCCTGCGGGTTTGTAAAAAACGTCCTTATGATATAAAAAAAGAAACATATAACAGCCCAGATGGAGAGGGTCGCTATGTTATCCTTCTCAAACGGGTGAAATCTTGGGTTTTGGGTTGTAGTTCCAAGGTGGATAAACGTTTTCCCTACACCAACGTGTGGTGAAGAACGGAAGAAGCCGGTAGTGCAAGCCGAACATTCAAGAATTCAATAAGCAGCGGTGTGAGAGAGCGCCGCATTACACGTAACTAGGAGCGTGGTTACACAATGCAGGAGGCATGGGAAGGCTTCAAGGAAGGCATCTGGACGGGAGAGGTTGACGTCCGAGACTTCATCCAGAAGAACTACACCCCCTACGAGGGCGACGAGTCGTTCCTCGCCGGCCCGACCGAGCGTACCAAGGAGCTGTGGGGCGAGGTTCTCGACCTGCTGCTTAAGGAGCGCGAGCAGGGCGGTGTCCTCGATATGGACACCAAGACCGTCACGGGTATCGTGAGCCACCCCGCTGGCTACATCGATAACGCCCACCGCGAGAAGGAGACCATCGTCGGCCTCCAGACCGACAAGCCGCTCAAGCGCGCGCTGCACGTCAACGGCGGTATCCGCATCGCTTGCCAGGCTGCCAGCCAGCACGGCTATAAGGTCGACGAGAACGTTGTCGAGCGCTACACCTTCGAGCGCAAGACCCACAACGCTGGCGTCTTCGATGTCTACACCCCCGAGATGCGTGCTTGCCGCTCGGCTCACATCATCACTGGTCTGCCCGATGGCTATGGCCGCGGCCGCATCATCGGCGACTACCGTCGTGTTGCCCTGTACGGCGTCGACTACCTGATCAAGGACAAGGAGGCCCAGAAGGCTTCCACCCCGACGGTCATGACCGCCGACAACATCCGCGATCGCGAGGAGCTGCAGGAGCAGATCCGCGCCCTCGGCGAGCTCAAGATGATGGCCGAGACCTATGGTTTCGACATTTCCAACCCTGCTACCAACACGCAGGAGGCCATCCAGTGGATGTACTTCGCCTACCTCGCTGCCGTCAAGGAGCAGAACGGCGCCGCTATGTCCATCGGCCGTACCTCTACGTTCATCGACATCTACGCTGAGCGCGACCTTGCCAACGGTACCTTCACCGAGGAGCAGATCCAGGAGTTCGTGGATCACTTCATCATGAAGCTCCGCATGGTCAAGTTTGCCCGTACCCCCGAGTACCAGGCCCTGTTTACCGGCGATCCGCAGTGGGTCACCGAGTCCATCGGCGGCATGGGTGTTGACGGCCGTACGCTCGTTACCAAGATGAGCTACCGCTACCTGCACACGCTCGAGAACATGGGCACCAGCCCCGAGCCCAACATGACCGTTCTGTGGTCGACCCGTCTGCCCGAGAACTTCAAGAAGTTCTGCGCCAAGACTTCTGTCGCCAGCTCCTCGATCCAGTACGAGAACGACGACCTCATGCGCGTCTATCACGGCGACGACTACGGTATCGCCTGCTGCGTGTCCTCCATGCGCATTGGCAAGGAGATGCAGTTCTTCGGCGCTCGCGCCAACCTGGCTAAGTGCCTGCTGTATGCACTCAACGGCGGTGTTGACGAGGTCTCCAAGAAGCAGGTCGGCCCCAAGTACCGCGCCGTCGAGGGCGATACGCTCGATTACGACGACGTTGTGGCCAAGTACAACGACATGATGAAGTGGCTCGCTGGCGTGTACGTCAACTCGCTGAACATCATTCACTACATGCACGACAAGTATTGCTACGAGCGCATCCAGATGGCTCTGCACGACAAGCACGTGCACCGCTGGTTCGCTACGGGCATCGCTGGCCTTTCCGTCGTGGCTGACTCCCTGTCCGCCATCAAGTACGCCAAGGTCCACCCCGTCCGTGACGAGAACGGCATCATCGTCGACTTCGAGACCGAGGGCGAGTTCCCCAAGTACGGTAACGACGACGACCGCGTCGACCAGATCGCTCACGACGTTGTGCACCAGTTCATGGAGTACATCCGCATGAACGACACCTACCGCAACTCCGTGCCCACGACCTCGGTTCTGACCATTACCTCCAACGTCGTGTACGGTAAGAAGACCGGCTCCACGCCCGACGGCCGCAAGGCTGGCCAGCCGTTCGCCCCGGGTGCTAACCCCATGCACAAGCGCGATAGCCATGGCGCCATCGCTTCGCTGTCTTCGGTTTCCAAGCTCCCGTTCCGCGATGCTCAGGACGGCATCTCCAACACCTTCTCCATCATCCCGAGTGCGCTCGGCAAGGAGGACCAGGTGTTCTTTGGCGATATCGACCTTGATCAGCTGGGCGAGTAACTATTGTTAGTGCTATACTAACAATAACGATTACTGATTAGCGCGCCGGTTTCGGCCGGCGCCTATTAATCGAAGGAGACACATTATGAAGGTTTCTGAAGTTTCCGAGACCCAGGCCGATAACCTGGTCCACATGCTCGACGCTTATGCCGAGAAGGGTGGCCACCACCTGAACATCAACGTCTTCAACCGTGAGACGCTGCTCGACGCTCAGGCTCACCCCGAGAAGTACCCGCAGCTGACCATCCGCGTTTCCGGCTATGCCGTGAACTTCCACACGCTCACCAAGGAGCAGCAGGACGAGGTCATTTCGCGTACCTTCCACGACAAGTTCTAAAGGGTTCAACTCCTGTAGGATTACTGGGGCCGGTTTTGGGTTATTTCCCAAAACGTCCTCGGACATGCAAAGAGGCTCCGCTGCGCGCGTTGCGCGGCGGAGCCTCTTTGCGTCCTGCGGGATGTTTTGGGAAATAACCCAAAACCGGCCATGTGGGGTCCTTTGGAGTCGCCCTTTAGGCGGAACTCTCCTAATTATTTGGATGAGTCGTTTACTTACTTGTACTGTTACCGTCTTCCCGCTCTTGTTGGGGTATGCTTTGTTCGTATGTAAACGTATGACATGTTGATGGGGGAGGGTGCTATGGCTCGCGAGAGTGCTCGTTCTAAGGATACGGCTAAGCCTGGCATCAAGGAAGTTGCAGCGGTGGCGGGGGTTTCGCCTACTACGGTATCTCGCGTGCTTAATAATCGCGGCTATATTAGCCAAGAGACCCGCGATAAGGTCCATGCCGCGATGAAGCGCATCAACTATACGCCCAACGATATCGCCCGTGCCATGCTCAACGGTCGCCTGAATCTTATCGGTATGATCGTTCCCTTTGTGAGCAGCCCGTTCCATGCTCAGGTTGTGCAGGCGGTCGAGCGCACGTTAGCGGAAAACGGCTTTAAGATGTTGCTGTGCAACAGCGCCAATCGACCTGATCTTGAGCGTTCCTATATCGACATGCTCCGCCGCAATATGGTCGACGGCGTCATCGTCAACTCCCTCAATATCGGTGCCGAGGCATATGCCGAGATGGGCTTGAGCCTGGTTGGCATCGACTGCGATCTTGGCGAGGGCTCTGTCCAGATTGCAAGTGACAGCTATGGCATCGGCGAGCTCGCCACGCGCCGTCTGATTGATGACGGCTGCAGGCGTATCCTGTGCCTGCGCAGCAATAGCCGCATGCGCATGCCTGCCAATAAGCGTACCGATGCCTACCTCGATGTTGTTGAGCAGGCCGGTTTGTCCGCGCTTGTCCGTGAGGTTGAGTTCGTTAAGCCCGACGACGAAAAGGGCGCGGTCGTTGCGAAGATCCTCGATGAGAACCCCGATATTGACGGCATCTTTGCGGGAGACGATACGATGGCGGCCATCTGTCTCAACGTGATGAAGCAGCGCGGCTTGAGCGCTCCGGACGATATTAAGGTCGTGGGCGCGGATGGTGCCCGCCGAACTATGACGTTTATGCCTGACTTAACAACCGTACGTCAAGATATCGATCGCATCGGAGAGCTCGCGGCGCAATCCATCATCGCTCTTATTAACGGCGATAATCCCGAATCGAATATCAAGCTCCCCGTTGAACTCATTGAGGGCAAAACCGCGTAGTTCATCCCGTGCCAAAAGAATTCCTCAAACGCCTCTGATGACCGTTCACCGGCATATGTCAACCGTTTGCCGACGACTGGAACTGCGAAAAGACGTATTGGTGTGAAAACGTTTGACATATGAAAACGATTGACATATCTTGCCATTGTACCGAGTTAGTATGTCGTGGAAAGGAAGTCTCGGATGCACAAGGTGTATTACCAGCCTGAGGGAATTTGGGTAGGCGACATCATGCCGTACGGCGAGGACGGCACGTTCTATCTCTATCATCAGCGTGACACGCGTAACCCCGAACCTTTCGGAGAGCCGTTTGGCTGGGCACTCGCTACGACCAAGGATTTCGTCAACTACAAGGACTTTGGCGAGAGCCTTGAGCGTGGCGGCGACGAGGAAGTCGACCAGTACATTTATGCCGGCACGGTGTTTAAGGTGGGCGACAAGTACCATGCGCTCTACACTGGCTGCAATCGCGATAAGGTCCGCGCACGTTTGATGAAGCAGGTTCTTCTTCACGCAACGAGCGACGACGCCGTCAAGTGGGAGAAGAACATCGCCGAGACGCTGCTTCCGCCCCAGGAGGGCTACGACGACCGTAACTGGCGCGATCCCTTTGTGCTTTGGGATGAGGAGAACGAGGAGTACATGCTCATCCTCGGCACGCGTGTGGGCGAGGACAAGCGTCTGATGACCGGTCGTCTGGTCAAGTTCACCTCCAAGGACCTGGATACCTGGGAGTTCCAGGGCGACTGGTGGAATCCGGGCCTGTACACCATGTTTGAGATGCCTGATCTCTTTAAGATGGGCGACTGGTGGTACCTCGTCTTTTCCGAGTACAGCGACGGCAACAAGACCCGTTACCGCATGTCCAAGTCCATCAACGGTCCTTGGATTACCCCCGCTGACGACTCCTTCGACGGCCGCGCGTACTACGCCGCTCGCACCGCATTCGATGGCGAGCGTCGCGTTCTCTTTGGTTGGGTTCCTACGCGTGACGAGGGCGGCGACCCCAGCTCTTACCTATGGGGTGGCACCTTTATGCCCCTCGAGATCGTTCAGCGTGCCGACGGAACGCTCGGCACCAAGCTTCCCGACAGCATGCTTGGCGCCTTTGGCGAGGCTAAGGCAGTCGAGACCTTTGAGCTTTCCTGCGAGTCGGGCAAGGTCGAGCAGGTGCTCGTCGCGGATGCCGGCTCCACCTACTTGCTCGATGCCGACATTGAGCTCGGCGGTAACGCTGCCGGCTTCTCGGTCAAGTTCGCCGAGGACGCCGAGACCGGTCTTGCCTATGAGTTCCGCGCCAACCTGCGCGAGGGCAAGCTCGAGTTCACGCCGGCTCCCCAGTACCCGTGGTTCCAGGTCAACAACATGGGCCTCGAGCGTCCGTTGTTCTTTAAGGGCGAGGGCACTCACCATGTGCGTCTGGTCGTCGACGACGACATCGCGACCATCTTTGTCGATGATGTTGCGCTCAACGCTCGCTTCTGCAACAAGCAGGGCCAGGGTGTGGCGCTTACCGTCACCGACGGTGCGCTCAAGTGCGCAAACGCAACGATCGCGTCTCTGTAGCGGCAACGAACCGTTTTATGATTTAGAAAAGGAATGGAGAGGAACATGGACTACAAGGCAGTGTCCCAGCAAGTCGTCGACAACGTCGGCGGACTGGAGAACATCGAGGGCGCCACGCATTGCGTGACCCGTCTGCGTCTGGTGCTCAAGGATACGAGCAAATACAACAAGGCCGAGCTCGAGAACATCGATGGCGTCAAGGGCGTGCTGTACAACAGCGGCCAGCTCATGATCATCTTCGGTACCGGTACCGTCAACAAGGTTTACGATGAGTTTATGGCTCTGACGGGCGTTAAGGAGATCAGTGCTTCCGAGGTCAAGGGCGCCGAGGCGGACAAGAAGGGCAAGTTCTTCTCGGTCCTCAAGGTATTCTCGGACATCTTTATCCCCATCATTCCCGCCTTCGTCGGCGCTGCAATCATCATCGGCCTTAAGTCGCTGATCGTTGCCAACGGCCTCTTTGGCATGGAAGGCAGCCTCGCCGATCACAGCGAGTTCCTCAAGAACCTCGCAAGCTTCTTTGCCATTATCGCCACCACGTTCGACTACCTGCCTGTCCTGGTTATGTACAGCGCGGTCAAGCGTTTTGGCGGTAACCCGATCCTGGGCATCCTCGTCGGTATCGTCATGGTTCACCCGAGCCTTATGAACCGTAACACGTTCGTTATGGATCCGACGGGTGCTGAGTACTGGAACTTCGGTCCGCTCTCCATCCCCATGGTTGCTTTCCAGGGCGGTGTGTTCCCCGCAATCCTGACTGCCTGGTTTATGGCCAAGGTCGAGAAGATTGCCCAGAAGTACATCCCCGAGGTCGTTTCGTTCGTCTTTGTCCCGACCGTTACCCTGATTCTTGCTAACGTTGCCCTGTTCACCGTGTTCGGCCCGCTCGGCAACCTGATCGGTGACGTCCTCGCCGGCGTAATCGATATCCTGTACAACAGGATGGGCGTCTTTGGTGCCTTTGTCTTCGCCGCGTTCCTGCAGCCGCTCGTCGTTACCGGTACGCATCAGTTCATCCAGGGTATCGAGGCAAACCTTGTTGCCACGACTGGCTTCAACTACATCCAGGCCATCTGGTCGGTTTCCATCATCGCCCAGGGCGGCGGCGCCATCGGTATGTACCTCATTCACAAGAAGCACTCCAAAGAGCGCAACATCTGCATGTCGTCCTTTATCCCGACGCTGGTCGGAATCTCCGAGCCCGCTATCTTTGCTGCAAACATGCGCTATTCGATCATTCCGTTCATCTGCGCATGCATCGGTGCAGGCTGCGGCGGTGCCTTCGTCAAGCTCTTTGAGGTGCGCGCTATCGGTCAGGGTCTGACCGGCGTGCTTGGCCTGCTCATCGTTACGCCCGAGACTCTCGTGTGGTATGTGGCTGGCAATCTCATCGCCTTTATCGTGCCGATCGTCTTGATCTTTGCCTACAACAAGGCAAAGGGCGTTCCGACCACCGATGAAGAGGGCGCTGGCGCAGGCTTCGATGTCAGCTTCTAGTTGAGCCATTCAGTGTAATGTTCGGATAAGTCCATTTGAGGAAGGGCGTTCGGCTCGTGTGAGTCGGGCGTCCTTCCCTATAGACGAGAAGGTCAATGGCGATGTTTAATCAAAAAAATAAGGTGACACGCGCGGACTATGAGCAGTGGCGAGCCGGACAGGATGAGACGGCGGCTCGCATCGCGTCCGACCCCGATAGACTCCTGTTCCATGTGGAGCCTGAGCTTGGCTGGCTCAACGACCCCAACGGTTTGGTGCAGATTGGTGATACGTATCACATCTATCACCAATACGATCCGTTCGATGCTGCGCATGGCGGTCCAGTGCTTTGGAACCATCTGACGACAAAGGATTTTGTGACGTACGAGAATCACGGCCCCGCGCTGTTCCCCGATTCCGATTTGGATTCGAACGGAGCGTATTCTGGTTCTGCCTTCGTACGTGATGGCAAGATTCACTACTTCTATACCGGCAACGTCAAGCATTTTGATCGCGATGATTACGACTACGTGTTGACGGGTCGTGAGCAAAACCAGATTCATATGGTTGCGGAGAATCCCGACGAATTGGGCGAGAAGCGCATAGCTGTTGGACCGGTCGATTACCCCGACGATATCGGTACGCACGTGCGCGACCCCAAGATCCTTGAGCACGATGGTATCTACTACATGGTTCTGGGCGCTCGTACGAAAGACGACCGCGGCTGCGTGCTTGTCTATACCTCGCGCGATCTAGAGGACTGGAACTATGCGACGCGTATTGAGCTGGGCGAGAAGTTTGGCTTTATGTGGGAGTGCCCCGATCTGTTTGAGCTCGATGGTGAGCTTGTTCTCGTTTGCTGTCCGCAGGGTGTGCCTGCCGATGGTTGGCGTTACCGCAATCCGCATCAGTGCGTGTGGTTCCCTATCGAGGCCGATTGGGAGGCGCCGAGCTTTAAAATCGTCAGGCAGGGCATGCCCCCGATGGTCGATGCCGGTTTTGATTTCTATGCTCCGCAGTCCTTTGAGGATGCTGCAGGCCGGCGTTTGATGATCGGATGGTCGGGTTGCCCCGACGCGACAGCAGAAAACCCGACGGTGGCACGCGGGTGGCAGTGCGCGTTGACGGTGCCGCGAGAGCTGAGCATGCGCGATGGTAAGCTCTGCCAGCAGCCGGCGCACGAGATTGAGAGGATGCGCGGTGGCTGCGTTCGTGCTGTAGGCGAAGAGACCGTCGAGGAGCCGGGACGCCTGTTTGATGTCGTGGTTTCCTGTGAGGGCGCCAAGATGATCGAGCTCGAAATCCGCAAGGGTGTCTTTGTGCGTTATGCGGAGGGGATGCTTACCCTCGATATGGGTAATGAAGGCTATGGGCGAGACCGGAGGTCGATTGAGCTCAGCGAGCTTCGCGACCTGCGCGTGCTTTCGGACACTACGATGGTCGAGATTTTTGCCAACGGCGGCGAGGCAGCACTTACGAGCCGTACCTATTCGCCGGCGGTTTCGGCGATGGGGTTGCATGCCGAGGGTGCGGCGTCGATGGATTTCTACCGTCTCGCGCATTAACCGTGCGTGGAACACGATTGGACTTGCTGGGCGGAATGTGTCGCAGTTGCCGCAGCGAACTACCGTTTATCGCGTATAGCTACCGTTTGCGGAGTAAGTAACACATTGTTGCAAACCGTGTAGAATCCTAAATAAGCACGGAGTTTTCCAGGGAGACGCTGTCCTTTGTTGTGTGCAAGGGGCGGCGTCTCTTTGGCGCTTTGCGGCCGTTGTGCAACAGTGCGGCGGCGCGTGCCATGTATTGAAAAGCCAATGTCGAGATGGGTCGTGATAAGAATGGGCAAGTACGTAATCGTGGTTGAGTCTGGGTCGGATGTGACGCCGGAGCTCTGCGAGCGCTACGGCATCGTGCGCGTGCCCATGCATGTCACGATTGCTGACGAGACCGTTGAGGATGGTTCAATCGATCCGCTCGAGATTTATTCGCGCTGCAACGAGTTTGGCGTGATGCCCAAGACCAGTGGCTGCGCGCCGGCGGATTTTGCTCACGTGTACGACCGCATTCACGCTGAGCAGCCCGACGCGACCATTTTGCATCTCGCGTATTCCGAGGTCACGACTTGCTCGCATCAATCATCGAAGATCGCCGCCAAGGGTCGCGACTACGTCTACTCCATGGACACGCGCTTTGTCTCGGTGGGCCAGTCGCTCGTTGCCGTCGAGACCGCTAAGTATATTGAGGCTCATCCCGATGCCACCGTCGACGAGATCTTTGCTTTTACGAATTCCGTCATGGACCGCGTGCTGCTGGGCTTTGTCCCTACCGACCTTGCCTTCCTTAAGGCGGGCGGTCGTCTGTCCAACGTCGCGTTCCTAGGCGCCCATCTGCTCAAGATTAAGCCCTGCATTGAGGTGACGGACGGCAAGTTCGTGGCGACCAAGAAATTCCGCGGTTCTATGCTCAAGTGCGCCCGTGCCTTTATTGACCACATGGTTGCTAAGGGCGAGATTGATTACTCGCACATTGGCCTGGCGTATTCAGTAGGCCTTTCCGAGGAGCTGCGCGACGACATGGAAGTCTATGCGCACGACCTGGGCTTTAGGGACGTTACCTGGACTCAGGTCGGCGGCGTCATCTCGAGCCATTGCGGCCCGACCGCCTTCGGTGCGGTGCTCACGCTTAAGGCGTAAAGGCTGTAGGCGAGCATTCTTCGGCTTCACATCTCGACATGGGCTCCCGTCACGGTAATGGGGGATAGATTAAAACGTGCCATTCTAGCCCGAGACGTTTAAACGCAAACGTATGGGCTAGAATGGCTCTGGCATTTATGTAGCTAAAATCAAAGAGAGGCAAGGTAGCGGGAATGGCTGAGATGACGCTCGAGGGTGTAGACGCTCGTCCCGAGGACTCTGCGTTTGCCCTGGGCCGCGTGCATTCGATTGAGACGATGGGAACGGTCGATGGACCCGGCATCCGCTTCGTGGTGTTTGTTCAGGGCTGCCCCATGCGCTGTGCGTATTGCCACAACCCCGACACCTGGTCGGTTAACGGCGGCACCATGGTGACCGTCGAGCACCTGATGGACGAGTTCCAGAGCAACCATGAGTTTTACCGCAGCGGCGGTATTACGGTGTCCGGCGGCGAGCCGCTCCTGCAGCCCGCGTTTTTAGCCGACCTGTTCCGCGCCATGCACAATAACCCCGATGGTCGCGTGCATACCTGCTTGGATAGCTGCGGCTATGCGTTCGATCCCGCGCATCCCGAGAAGTTCGATGCCGTACTCAACGAAACCGATATGGTGCTGCTCGACATTAAGCATGCCGATCCCGTCGAGCATAAAAAGCTGACCGGTTGCGATCCCGCACGCATCCTGGCGTTTGGTGATGAGCTTGCCCGTCGCAAGATTAAGGTCGTTATCCGCCACGTGGTGGTGCCCGGCATTACCGATACGGTTGAGGAGTGCGAGGCACTCGGTCGTCTGATTGCCCCGTGGCATAACGTGGTGGGCCTGGAAATGCTGCCGTATCACACGATGGGTGTCGTCAAGTACGAGCAATTGGGCATTCCCTATAAGCTCGAGGGCGTTCCACAGATGGATACCACACGCATGCCCGAGCTGCGCAACGCCGTCATGATGGGCATGAAAAAGCGCCGCGCGGAACTCAAAAACGCCATCGGCTAGCGAGCCATTTTCAGGCACTCATTGGGGACAGACTTAAATGAGTGCCCCTGGGCACCAAGTTGATTGCCAAAGAGCCCCGTCAAGTTGCGGTGGAATAGTTCTTGTTTTTCGGCTTATGCCGCCCAAGCAGGAACTATTCCACCGCAACTGCGTTTTGGGCGGAGATGCGCAACAGAATCGTGCCATTTGGATAAATACGCTTGTGGTTTCTTTAAAGACACCTTAAACGCCGCTGAATATCTTTGGAAAGAAATGCCTGCTCGGTATTATGCTGCTCGTATATGAACGGTAGCAGTCAGGAGACCACGTGCGAAACAACGCATCGCGGGACGAGTATGTGCCGCAGCATAGCAGCAGATATGAGACGAAGGGCACGTCTTCGCGTGGCCTTGCTGGCGCTCGCATCCGCGTGACGAAGATCGCCGCCATTGGGATGCTGACGTTGACGGTTATTATCCTCGGAATTACCGCCAAAACCTACGCGTCGGAGCGAATGGCACACTCAGATGCGTCAACGGTACAGACGCAAAACAAAAAGGTCTCTGAATCTAAAGCCACCGCAAGTCAAACCCTGTCGACAGCGAGCCTCAAGACGAGGCTTTCGAAGGCGGACTTTAACGATATTCCCTCAGGCGATACCGTGCAGACCTTCTCACTGGTTGATGACCAGATCCCCGCCCTGGAGGATGAGAGCCTCGTCGTGCTCCAAGATGCCCTGAGTCAGGCGCAGGAGCTGGGCGATGTGGGCGTAGTGTTCTACGACCTATCGAGCGGCAAGGGCGTGACGTATAACGCGGACGCTGAGGTGTACGGTGCGAGTAGCTACAAGGCACTCTATGCGCTGTACATCTGCGAATCTCTGGTCGAGACGGGCCAGGTCTCACTCGATGATTCCCTTGGCACCTATGGCGGCTACAACATGGGCTGGCAGACGGTGCGCGACCTGATCGAGGCCGCGGTCGTTAATTCGGACAACGATTCGTTTATCGCGTTGCGTGCGGCGTTTGACCGTGTCGGTTACGAGGATTGGATTTTCGGTCTTGGCGTCGATTACGATACCGCACTCGATCCGATGAGTGATTTTCCCACTTATTGCCCGCGCACCTCGGCCAAGTTGTGGTGCGAGATGAGCGAGTATCTGAGCCATGATACCGAGACGTCACAATGGCTGTCGGGCCTTCTGGCCTCTACGGCCCGATCGTTTATTCGTGACGGCATTGCGGACGACCAAGCCTTGGTGCGCAACAAGGCAGGCTGGATTAGCGAGGATGGTTGCTATTCGACATGCGATGCGGGCCTTATCGACATCGATGGCCGTACCTATGTCATGAGCATCATGACATCGATGCCGTGGAGCGACCGCTCGAGCGAGGTTACGGCTGCGATTGCAAAGGCTCTGTTTGATACGCGAGCTGCGCTGGCCTAGCGTGTTCGTTTGACGAGGTCAAACAAAATGCTGGTACCATACCGTGGTTGAGAATTTCGTATAGGTTTGGGGAATGGCATGGCTACCATCGCGATTATCGGTGCACTCGAAAAAGAGATCATGCAGATTAAGGAAGAGCTGAGCGACGTCTGCGAGGCACAGGAGGCGGGCCTGACCGTTGTGAGCGGTGAGTTCGACGGCCTGACGCTTGTCGCCACAACGGCGGGTATGGGCACGGTAAACGCTGCCGCCGCAACACAGCACCTCATTAGCAAGTATGCTCCACAGGCAGTTGTGCTTTCGGGTATCGCGGGCGGTTTGAACCCCAAGCTCCATATCGACGACGTGGTCATCGGCAAACGCCTGCGCTATCTGGATACCGATACCGCGCTTATCGCCGAGTCTGCACCGGGGCTCGAGGAGTTTGGCTCGACGCCTGCGCTGGTCGATATTGCTGCCGATGTGCTTTCTGAGCGTGGCTTTGTCAACGCTTCGACAAATGCAGCCGCCTCGAACGAGGGCGCAAAGCAGTTCCTGGTCGGTACGATTGCCACGGGCAACCGTTTTGTGACGGGCGCTGCCATGCGCAACGACGCTATCGAGGCGACGCATGCCGATTGTGTCGGCATGGAGGGCGCGGCGATTGCCCATGTCGCAACTAAAAATGGTGTCGATTGCCTGGTGCTGCGCGCTATCAGCGATAATTGTGATGAGGCGTACGATGCGATTTGCGACCGCGAGTTCGACCTGTTCGAGTATGCCCGTACCGCGAGTGGCATTACGCTCGATATCGTTCGCCGTATCGCTGCTATCTATTAGCGCGCTCTTTTGTAAGAACCTACGACCAAGGAGTGTCCATGGCCGATTCCATTAACTACCAGCTTGCCAAGTTCGTTGCCAGCTATGGCAAGGTTTCGCAGATTCCCGAGTCCACCTGCCCCGAGGTGAGCTTCGTCGGCCGCTCCAACGTGGGCAAGTCGTCGATCATGAACAAGCTTTTTGGCCGCAAGAACCTCGTCAAGGTCTCGAGCACACCGGGCAAGACGAGCAACATCAACTTCTTTGAGGCTGACGACGTGCACTTTGTCGACCTGCCGGGCTATGGTTTCGCCCGTCGTTCCAAGGCCGAGCGCGACCGCTGGGCCGAGCTCATCGGCGACTTCTTCGACTCGGAGCGCAGCTTTAACCTGGTCGTGTCGCTGGTGGATATTCGTCACGACCCCAGCAAGCTCGACCATGACATGATCGACTACCTGCAGGGCAACGAATTCAACTTTATCGTCTGCCTCACCAAGGCCGACAAGCTCAGCCGCACCCAGCAGGCCCGCCAGGCAGCAGCCATCAAAAAGCAGCTCAACGTCCCGGCCGAGAACGTAATCATCACAAGCTCCCAAACCGGTGCCGGCATCGACGAACTTAAAAAGCGCATCGCCGAGGCCTGCCTCTAGGGCATGCCGCACTGTCAAACAACTTTTGTCTATCTATATCACCCCAGTGATAGTTATTGGTAAACTATCACTGGGGTGATATTTTTGTTTGGAGGTCGATATGGAGCTTTGGCACGGGTCGGAGGTTGTTGTCGAGCATCCGTCGTTGGATAAATGCAGACAATTCAATGACTATGGGCGCGGGTTTTATTGCACGCCACATGAAGAAATGGCGATGGAATGGGCATGCCGGACCGAGTCGGATGGCATTGCAAATCGATATGAACTTGATTTAGATGGCCTTTCGGTCTTGGATTTAGAGTCTGGGGAGTTTTCAATCCTCAATTGGCTTGCGATTTTGGCCGACAACCGGGAGTTTAATGTCTCGACGCCGCTAGCACGCGACGGACTTCGATTTCTGCTTGATAACTGTTTGATTGATATTTCTTCTTACGACGTTATTCGGGGCTATCGTGCCGACGACTCGTATTTTTCTTTTGCAAGGCAGTTTGTTAATGGCATGATTTCGCTCCGACAACTTCAGCGCATTATGCGCCTGGGCGATCTAGGCATTCAATATGCTCTTATGAGTGAGCGCGCATTCTCGGCGATTAGATTCTGCGATTGGAAGCCGGCTTCGGGATCTGAGTTTTATCCCAAGCGTTTTGAGCGAGAGCAGAACGCTCGGCGCAAGTACTTGGACACGGTAAATGGATTTGATTCTGAAGGTATCGACATCAAGGATTTAATGGCGGGGAGGGTTGATTTGGATGATCCAAGAGTTAACGAGTTGTGGTCCGAGTAGGACGTACCCCGTCTACTACCTCGAGGACGCAATGAACAACCTTGGCGACTGCTTTGACTATGCCGTGAACGACTATGGAGCGGAAGGGTCCGAGATCGCTGAGCTCTTTTGCCTGAGCGGCGTAGCTCGCGAGTTTGAGCGCGGCAACGCATGGGTCGTATCGGGAAAATCAGGTGTTGAGCTGTTCGCACTTATCGCCGAAAGGTCGGGATATCAAAGCGGGTCTATACCGGACCGCACCTATCGTTTTGAGAAGACGCCGGAGTATTGGACGGGCTGGATATTGGCATATCTGCAATGGCGTCTGGGCGAGTCTTTCGAAGACCTGCTGCATGCCGTTCCGTTCGATGCGCTGTGCAATATGTATTACCCCTGGCACGAAGCCTCAGAGGAGCGTGTGGCGCGTCTTGTTTGCGATATAGCGAAGAAAACACCTCGTCAAACCAAACTGGCGCTAGCAAGGAAGAGGCTTAAGAAAACCCAGCAAGACCTGGCATACGAATCGGGCGTATCACTCCGCTCAATCCAAATGTACGAGCAGCGCCAGAGAAACATCAATGAAGCTTCGGTAACAAGCGTAAGAGCCATAGCAAAAGCCCTCCACTGCAACATCGAAGATCTCCTAGAGCCAGTCTTCGAATACAAAGAAACCAGCGCAGCCTAAAAGAGATGCAAGCCGCTGATTGCTCAAGATGCACTTCGAGCAATCAGAACAGCGAAGCCGGCTGTCTCGTTGGAGCGTGCAGGCCTTGTTGATATTTAAATCCGCTTTCATATTGAAATGCCCCGCCAAGCTAAAGTGCTCGGCGGGGCAATTTTGATTGACGATGCTGCCAGGGGTTGAGTTTTAATATGTCGCGAGTAAGAGGCGTCTGAATTTAGTAATCAAAGAAAATTATTCAATTCGAGCGCTTAGCCAGTACTCTCCATTCGAAGCTACGATTGCGTACGTAATTCCATTTTTGACAGTTGGCGTATCTACGCAGGCAGCACCAACTTCCTTGGCGTCTGAAAACGAAAGTGTTGGATCGATTGCTTGTATAGTTGCCAATGCTGTCGCCGCGGCATAGTCGGAGTTTTCGAAGTACATGACTATGTTTTTGAAGCAGTTTTCGGATCCAAGATAGCTGAGTAGCACCGGGTTACTCGAGTCCGAAAAGAAGCCTCCAATACCGGCAATCTTTGAACCGTTTTTGATCTGAAGTTCGAGTCCCATGCCGCTATCGTCTAGTTCGTAATCCGCATTCATGCTGCTGCAATTGGGGATATCGGAGAATTCCTCGTTAAGTCGATCAATAAAGCCTTCAGGTGAAATTGAAAACTTTCCGTCGCCAAGAAAAGATGTGATTTCCTTCTCGTTGCGGGTGTCAACGACCTCTCCGCATCTCTCGCATTCTCGTATTTCCTTTGAAGTGGCATCTACGTAGTCGACTTCTTTGGTCCACGAGCCCGGTTGGTGTCCGAGTGGCTCCCCTTTCGTTTCGCCGCAACGCTGGCAGGTCTTCGGTGTCGTACAAGTTGCTTCTTCCCATTCGTGCCCGAGAGGTTCTCCCTCGGTTTTGCCGCAACTTTTGCATACACGGAGGCTAGTGCAGGTTGCATTGGCCCATAGCTTGTGGCTACAAAACAATTGAGGAAACAGCATGGGCAAACTGAAGATGATGACAACTGCCACGGCAGCTGCGATTGCCGCTCGTTTTTTATTGCCTAATTTATGAATGGCCCGCGTTAGAAGTGAGTCGTTTTCTTCATTTTTGCGTGCGCCGTCATCTTCGTTTGATGGCGGATTTTCAGAGGAGGGGGTGCCGCTAGCACCATCAGAAAACTGCTCGGCTTTGAAATCCGGCTTCCGCTCGTCGGACTTGCTGAGTGCCTTTTCCTCGTCGGGCTCCTTCATCTCGTCATTCATGTTTATCGAGGCTCCTTCCTCGCTATGAATCTGCGATGGGCATTTTTGATAAGCGGAATGGCTGGTGACATAAATATATCCCAGTTTGGGATATATCAAAATGGAATATAGCGTAAACGGCATGAACGTTGATGCTAACAGGACATGCGGAAAATGCCTTTCCCAGATTCGTCGGGAGCAAGGTATCACTCAGGTTGAACTCGCAAAGAAACTGGGGGTACCTCAATCGTTCATCTCAAAGGTCGAGACCGGGGAACGCAGCCTTAGGGTTTATGAGCAGTTTGTCTATGCGGACGCACTCGGAATTACTGTTGAGACGCTAGTACGTAAACTTGGGGCTGTTTTGAGTAGCGAAGATAATTAGATGACGTCACGTATCGATCATCAATTAGAAATTAAAACAGAGCTATAAGGCGAATGAGATGCTGGGAAGTGCGCCTTTATCAAATAGAAGCCAAAAAATCAGCCCGGCGACTTTCCAGAGCGTAGGTTCCTGTAGCCGCTGCCAGCGAAGTTAACGTAGGAGAGGCCAGGGACTTTGCCCCCAAATCTTTCCGCAGGACGGCAGGCCCCCCGCCGCACGAAGTGCGCAGCGGGGGTCCTGCCATGTCCGAGGACGATTTGGGGGCAAAGCCCCTGGCCTCCCCGGCGGGTATACGGGACGGCGACTACAGGTATTCGATCTGGGCGCCTTCCGTGTCGCACGTCAGAATATGCGTGTCACACTTGGGGAACTGCTCACGCAGCTTGACCTGCAGGAACTTTGCCACGATGGTGTCGTCAGTCACGGCCATGAGGGTCGAGCCGGAGCCACTGATCCAGATGGTCTTGGCGCCTCCGTTAAGGCAGGTGTCGCGCACGGCGTTGTAGTCGGGGATGAGGCGGCGGCGATAGGGCTCCTGGATGCGGTCGTCGTTGGCGGCGGCAATCAGGTCCAGATCGCCGGTCTCCAGGCCGCGCGTCATACCGGCGATGCGGCCCATCTGCCACACGGCGGTGGAGAGCGGAATCTCCTGCGGCACGACCTTGCGCGCCTCGCTCGTATGTACCTCGTAGGGCGGAATCACGGTAATAAAACGCAAGCGATCGCTTACCTCGTAGCGCAGGCACTGGGGAAGCGAATCGGTCGGCGTAAAGGAGCAGACGGCGCCGCCCAGGATAGCGGGGGCGACGTTATCGGGATGCCCTTCGACCTCGGTGGCAATGCGGACGAGCTCGGCGCGGTCGACGGTGTGGCCCGTCAGCGCGGCGGCCGCCATGATGCCGGCGACAACGCAGGTGGAGCTTGAGCCCAGGCCGCGGGCGACGGGCACGTCGGTCTGAATGTCGATAGCGACGGGGAAGGCCGGCTCGCCCCATGCGGCCAGTGCATCCACAAAGCTCACGTAGACCAGGTTATTTTCGTTTTGGAACTCCTGGGGGCAGCCCGTGATGGTGAGCTTGTCGGCGCGCTCGAAGGTGAAGTGCGAGTAGAGGCTGACGGCCATGCCGAGGGTGTCGTAGCCGATGCCTAGGTTGGCGCTGGTTGCTGGGACGGTGATTTTGATCATGTGGGTCCTCCTGGGCGGGTCTGGCCGTTTAGTTCGCTGCTCGGGCAGTCCTGGCTCGCTCGGAAAGCACATTAAGTGCTTTCCGGCTCGTGCGGAACTCGCGACGAACTAAACGGCCAGACCCGCTCGCATGCTCGTCATCATCCCGAAAGCTAAATAAAAAGAAGGTGCGCCGGCTTCCGCCGGCGCCTTATAAGGGGTTTAGTTGGTTGCCATCTTTTTTGCTGCAGACTCGACGTAGCTTGCCATCTCATCGACGTCGCAGACGTCTTCGAAACGGACGGGCTTGGACTCGAGCTCGGCGAGCTGGGTCGGGGCGACCGTGTTGGTGGCCTGCTCGAGTACACGCATAGCCTCAAAATCATCCTCGGGAACGTCGAGGCCCAGGGCGTCGCAGCAGGCGCGCGGGAACTTGTAGGGGCTGGCGGTCGAAAGCAGCACGCGGGCCTTGGCGCCCTCGGCGGGAGCGACCTGCTCAAAGACGTGATAACCACAAGCGGTGTGCGGGTCGATTACGTAGCCGTTCGCATCCCAGCAGCTCTTGATGGCAGTGCGGACCTCGTCCTCGCTGGCCCAGCCGCAGCCAAAGACGCTCTGAATCTTGGCCAGCAGCTCGGCGGGCACCTCGTAGCGACCCGTCTGCGCCAGCTGCTCCATAAGGCCGGCAACGAGCTCGCAGTCGCCATCGGACAGGAAGTACAGCATGCGCTCCAGGTTGGAGCTGATGAGGATGTCCATCGACGGCGAGATGGTCGTGAAGAACGGGCGGTTACGGTCGTAAACGCCGGTGGTCAGGAAGTCGGCAAGCACGTTGTTCTTGTCGCTCGCCACGACGAGCTTGGCGACGGGCAGACCCATACGCTTGGCATAGTAGCCGGCCAGGATATCGCCAAAATTGCCGGTCGGTACGCAGAACTCCACGGCGTCGCCGGCCTCGATGGCGCCGGCGCGCAGCAGCTGCGCATAGGCGGCAAAGTAGTAGACGACCTGCGGTACCAGGCGGCCGACGTTGATGGAGTTGGCGCTCGAAAGCACCGTGCCGGCGGCCTCCAGGCGCTCGGCAAGCTCCTTATCGGCAAAGATGCGCTTGACGGCGCTCTGGGCGTCGTCAAAGTTGCCGCGGATGCCGCAGACGGCGACGTTGTCGCCCTCCTGCGTGGACATCTGCAGGTTCTGGACGCGGCTAACCTTGCCCTCGGGATAAAAGACGGTGATGCCCGTGCCCGGAGCGTCGGCAAAGCCGGCGAGTGCTGCCTTGCCCGTGTCGCCCGACGTGGCGGTGACGATCATGATGCGCTCGGCGCCGCCGTCCTTGGCGGAGGTGCGGGCCATGAGGCGGGGGAGCATCTGCAAGGCGACGTCCTTGAAGGCGCTCGTGGGGCCGCCAAAGAGCTCCATCACATAGGTCTGAGGGGCGTCAGCGCCCGGCGCAGCGTCGAGTTTGACGAGCGGCGTAACCTCCTCACTCGCGAACGTGCCGCGGTATGCCTCGTCGACACACGCCGAAATTTCTTCGGCCGTGTAATCATTCAGTAACATTCCCAACACATCTTGAGCGATTTCAAAGTACGATTTATCTGCAAGCGAGCTGATATCGACCTGCTGGGTGCCGAGCTCGTCCGAGACAAACAAACCCCCGTCGGGAGCGATGCCGGTACGGATTGCCACCTTACTTGAGCACGATAAAGTGCGTCCTCGTGTACTATGATAAGTTCCCATATAACACTGCTCCTCGGATGCCTTGGTCCCAATCGGTGACCCCATGGTATCAGAGCGCGCAAAACAGGTTTGCAGAGGCTTTTAGAAAGGTAACCTCAAGCCCATGATTAAGATTGCCAAGTTTGGCGGCTCGTCGGTCGCCGACGCCGAACACTTCAAGAAGATTAAGGCCATCGTCGATGCCGACCCTGCCCGCCGTTTTGTGGTGGTTTCTGCCTGCGGCCGCCGCTTTAAGGGCGACACCAAGGTGACCGACCTGCTCTACCTGGTTAACGCGCACGTTAAGTATCACGTTTCGTGCGAGGAACTGCTCGAGGACATTGGCCAGCGCTATTTTGATATCGCTGACGAGCTGGAGCTCACCTATCCCATCCGCGAGGAGTTTGCGGCCTTTGCCGAGCGCGCCCGCTCGGGCGGCTACTCTACCGAGGAGCTCGTGAGCCGTGGCGAGTACTTCACCGCTCGCCTGATGGCCGAGTACCTGGGCCTGCCGTTCCTGGACGCCGCGACGGTTGTGGCGTTCCATCACGACGGTACGCTCAGCATGAACCGCACTTCCGAGCTGGTGCAGGAGTACGGTCAGCAGGGCGGCTTTGTTATGCCTGGCTTCTACGGCGCGACGCGTGAGGGCCAGATCAAGCTGCTCGACCGTGGCGGCGGCGATATTTCCGGCTCGATCCTGGCCAAGTGCCTGGGCGCCGACCTGTACGAGAACTGGACCGACGTCTCGGGCTTCTATTCTGCCGATCCGCGTATTGTTCCCGAGGCTCAGCCCATCGCCCGCGTTACCTACGAGGAGCTGCGCGAGCTTTCGTACATGGGTGCGAGCGTCCTGCACGAGGAGGCCGTGTTCCCCGTGCGCGAGGCTGGTATTCCGCTGGTCATCAAGAACACCAATGCGCCGCAGGACCCCGGCACCATCATTAGCGAGACGGCTGATGAGGGTGAGGCAGAGCCCATCATTACCGGCGTGACCGGCAAGCGCGGTTTTGTCGCCATCAACGTGGCCCGCGACCGCACCAAGCCCCGCGTTGGCTTTATGCGCCGTGCGCTTTCGGTGTTCGAGCGTTATGACGTTTCCGTCGAGCACATGCCCACCGGTGTCGACCGCTTTGGCGCCGTGGTGCAGGAGCAGGACGTTCACGATTCGCTGTACTCGCTCGTGGGCGACATTCAGCAGGAGGTCGAGCCGCTCGAGATCGAGGTTGTCGAGGGTCTGGCACTTATCGCGACCGTTGGCCGCAACCTGCGCGGTCGTGCCGGCATCTCTGGCCATCTGTTTGGCATGCTTGGCCAGGCCGGCGTGAGCGTGCGTATGATTTCGCAGAGCTGCGACGAGATCAACATCATCATTGGCGTGGAGGAGAAGGACTTCGATCTGGCGATTCGGACCATTTACCGTGCCTTCTCCGATGAGAACGGCATTGTGAAGGTCTCCGACCTGGAGGCTTCCGCGCCGGTCGATCCTGCTCTGGCTGCGCTCCACAAGTAGCTGCTATCTCGCTAGATTTTTGGGACTCGCCTCAAAAATCTACGGCGGGGCGTTTCGTTTCGGTTTCGTTTCGACGGGGCGGGTTTCGTGCCCGCCCCGTTCTTGTATACACTGGCAACAATAATCGGCCTGCTTGGCGTGCGGGCGATAGCCACAACCTTTAAAGGGGGAAGCATGAAACAGTACACGGTTGCTATTTTGGGCGCGACGGGAGCCGTGGGCACCCAGATGCTCGAGTGCCTCAACGAGCAGAAGTTTCCGGTCGGTAAGCTCAAGCTGCTGGCGAGCGCGCGCTCTGCGGGCAAGACCGTTGAGTTCCGCGGCGAGCAGATCGTAATCGAAGAGGCTTGCCCCGAGGCCTTTGAGGGCTGCGACATCGTACTCGGCGCTGCCGGCGACGATATCGCCAAGGAGCTGCTGCCCGAGGCCGTCAAGCGCGGCGCCGTCGTGGTCGACAACAGCCATGCTTTCCGTATGGATCCCGAGGTGCCGCTGGTCGTGCCCGAGATCAATGCCGACGATATCAAGTGGCATCACGGCCTTATCGCCAACCCCAACTGCGCGACCATCATCGGCCTGGTTCCCACGTGGCCGCTGCATCAGCTCGCCGGCGTGAAGCGCATGATCGTCTCGACGTATCAGGCGGCTTCGGGTGCCGGCGCTCCCGGTATGGCCGAGCTCGAGGCTCAGCTGGCCGCCCTGGGCCGCGGCGAGGAGATTCCCGAGCCGCGTGCATTTGCCGCCCAGCTGGCGAGCAACCTGATTCCGCAGATTGGTGGCGTCAAGGAGGAAGGCTTTACCTCCGAGGAGATGAAGCTGCAAAACGAGGGCCGTAAGATCATGCACCTGCCCGAGTTGCGCGTGAACTGCACCTGCGTGCGCGTGCCCGTGCTGCGTTCGCACTCCGAGAGCATTACGCTCGAGTTTGAGCGCGATATTACGGTCGAGGAGGCCCGTGCCGCGCTGGCTTCCGCTCCCGGCGTCAAGCTGGTTGACGATATGGCTGCCGAGGATGCACACGACCGCTTCCCCATGCCGATGGATACGTCCGACCAGGACCTGATTTGGGTCGGCCGCGTGCGTCGCGACATCTCGAACCCCGAGGCCGCGCGCGGTATCACCTTCTGGTGCTGCGGCGACCAAATCCGTAAGGGCGCGGCAACCAACGCCGTCCAGATCGCCAAGCTGCTCTGCGAGTAGCGGTGGACCTGTCCGGCGGGGGCCGGGCTTAGTTTTCAGAACGTCCTCGACCATGTGTGGCGCCTTGTCCTGCTCCTTCGGAGCCGCGGACAAGGCGCCACACTGGTCTGCAGA
>CABSDO010000019.1 GCA_902476475.1 uncultured Collinsella sp.
TTACTTTTCACTGTTGCGTACTGGAATAATCCCAGTTAAAACGGCAAAAATGATCCAAAAACTCATTCCCACTCGATCGTCGCGGGCGGCTTGGACGTGATGTCGTAGCACACGCGGTTGGCACCGGGGACCTCGGCAACGATGCGGCCGGAGATGCGGGCCAGCACGTCGTAGGGCAGCTTGGCCCAGTCGGCGGTCATGGCATCGCTGGACTCGACGGCACGCAGGATGATCGGGCGCTGATAGGTGCGCTCGTCGCCCATAACGCCGACGGACTTGATGTCGGGCAGGACCGCGAAATACTGCCAGCAGCTGTGCTCGGAGTTGCGCTCGCCGGTCTGTTCAAACAGACGCTGGTTGTAAGCATCCAGCTCCTCGCGCACGATAGCGTCGGCGTTCTTGAGGATCTCGAGCTTCTCCTTATCGACCGCACCGATAATGCGGATGGCCAGACCCGGGCCCGGGAAAGGCTGGCGGAACACGATATGACCCGGCAGGCCCAGCGCCAGACCAAGCGCGCGGACCTCGTCCTTAAAGAAGTGATCGAGCGGCTCGATGAGGTCGAAGTGCACGCCCTCGGGGAACGGGATCAGGTTGTGATGGCTCTTGATGGTGGCCGTCTTGCCGCCCGTCTTGCGAGCGCCAGACTCGATGATGTCGGGGTAGATGGTGCCCTGAGCCAGATACTTGACCGGCTTGCCATCGGTCTCGAGCTGCTGCGCCACGGCGAAGAACTCTTTCCAGAACTGCGTACCGATGATGCGGCGCTTCTCCTCGGGCTCGGTCACGCCGGCCAGAAGCTCGGCATAGCGGTCCTCGGCGTGAACGTGGATAAAGTCAACGTCAAACTGCTTGGTGAAGACCTCCTCCACCTGCTCGGGCTCGCCCTTGCGCAGCAGACCGTGGTTGATGAACACGCAGGTCATCTGCTTGCCCACGGCGCGAGCACCCAGCGCAGCCACGACGGAGGAGTCGACGCCACCGGACAGAGCCAGAATCACGCGGTCGTCGCCGACCTTCTCGCGGAACTCGGCCGTCATGGTCTCGACCAGGTTGTCCATGCTCCAGTTGGGCTCCAGGCCGCAGATCTCAAACAGGAAGTTGCTCAGCAGCTGCTGACCGTACTCGGAGTGCTTGACCTCGGGGTGGAACTGCGTGGTGAAGATCTTGCGCTCGGGGCACTCCATGGCGGCAACCGGGCACACGTCGGTGCTGGCGGTAACGGTAAAGCCCTCGGGCACCTCGGAAACGGCGTCGCGGTGGCTCATCCACACGGTCTGCTCCATAGGCGTGGAGTTAAAGAGCTTGGCGCCGGCCGTGCGCGTGATGGTAGCGCGACCGTACTCGCCCACCTCGGAGTGACCGACCTTGCCGCCGAGCGTCACGGCCGTGATCTGATGGCCGTAGCAAAAGCCCAGGACGGGAAGGCCCAGGTCAAAGATGGCAGGATCGATGGACGGAGCGTCCTCGGCATACACGGAGGCCGGGCCGCCGGAAAGGATGAGCGCAGAGGCGTTCATCTCGCGAATCTCGTCGGCCGAGATGTCGCAGGGGACAATCTCGGAATACACGTTGAGGTCGCGGACGCGACGGGCAATGAGCTGACCGTACTGCGCACCAAAGTCGAGTACGAGGACCTTTGCGGAAGCCTTTTGATCCATGGTTCCCCCTCTTGTTGGCGGGGAGCCGGTGCCCACCCGCGCGAATAAACGAGAATAACTTTCATAGTGTACACGTTATATGGGGTTTCTCGTCCCTCGCAGCCATCAGCGCACGGCAAACGCACGACCTGGGCCCCTATTTGACGGCAATTGAAGTGTTACCAGACGTGACGGATGATGTAATACGTTTGAACATTGGACGCCCTGTGCCACAATACTGCCGAACGACTCCGCCTCTGGGGCGGCAAATACGATAGGAATACCAGCATGAAGCGCATCCTTCTCATCGCCACGGGCGGCACCATCGCATCGACCGAGGACGGCAACGGCCTCTCCCCCGCCCTGACCGGTGAGGAGCTCGCCCAGAGCGTCCCCGAGATCTCGGGCCTCTGCGAGCTCGACGTCGTGCAGCCCATGAACATCGACAGCACCAACATGCGCCCGAGTGACTGGATGCGTATCCGCGACGTCATCGTCGAGGGTTATGCCGACCACGACGGCTTCGTGATTCTGCACGGCACCGACACCATGAGCTACACCGCGGCAGCGCTTTCCTATCTGATTCAGGACAGTCCCAAGCCCATCGTACTCACCGGCTCGCAAAAGCCCATGGGCAACCCTTTTACTGACGCCAAACTCAATCTGTACCAGAGCCTGCTCTATGCGCTCGATGAGCATTCGCACGACGTCTCTATCGTGTTTGGCGGCGTCGCCATTGCCGGTACGCGCGCCCGCAAGCAGCGCACCATGAGCTTTAACGCGTTCATTAGCGTCAACTATCCGCCCATTGCCTACATCCGCAACGACCGCATCGTGCGCAATGGGCTCCACGGCACGCATCAGGGCGAAAACCCGGTGCGTTTCTACGACAGCATCGATCCGCGCGTATTTGTACTCAAGCTTACGCCCGGCGTAAACCCGGGCATCCTCGACGCGCTTGCCGATAGCTACGATGCTGTAATCCTGGAGACCTTTGGCATTGGCGGTATTCCCGAGTTTGGCGAGTCCGGTGAGTCATTCCAAGAGGCAATTTTCCGCTGGGTCGATTCGGGTCGCACCGTTGTTATGACCACGCAGGTTCCCGAAGAGGGCCTCGATCTGGGCGTTTATGAGGTCGGCCGTGCTTACGCCGATCATCCGGGCATTCTGCGCGGCGATGACATGACCACCGAGACGCTCGTGGCCAAGACCATGTGGGCACTCGGCCAGTCACGCGATGCGACCGAGATTCAGCGCCTGTTCTACAGCCAAGTCAACCACGACCGCATCCCGATGGCGTAATTCAGTTGTCGACGGGTATCCCCTATTCGATGCCCTCGAGAAGCTCTGACACCGTCATGCCGAGTGCGGGCGCGATCTTAAATAGAACCTTGAGCGTGAAATTTGCCGTTCCGCCTTCGATTCGGTCGAGGTAGGGTCGGCTGATTCCTGTTGCCACACAAAAATCAACCTTGGAGATACCAAGGTCCCTGCGTGTCTCTTCGACCCGCCTGCCAAGAATCTGTTTCGCACGTTCGTCCATGCAGCCGAGTTTGAAATGGAGCCGAACATAAACGTAAACTATAGTTTACGTTTTGCCGAATACACAGGAGTTTTCTATGTCGGGTTCTTCGGTCCGCATGTACCGAGCCACGCCTCGCACAAACAGCGCACCGCCCAAGCTCGTCGTCGTTGAAGCAGAATGCCTTTCGCCCGATGAGCGCACGGCATTTGCATTGCTATCAAGTCGCGTCGCCGCCGTTTTGGTCCCTTGTCCGGCGCAAGGTGAACTTGCCATCCAATGCCAAGCGCACAGCTGCTCGCTCAATCAGGCCGCCGTAATCGCAACCAGCCAACGCGGTCTGCCCCTTCTCCTGGAAGCCGGTATCGCACTTGCCCTTCGCGGCGCCGGATACGAAAACGAGGCCGCCGCCGACGTGGTCTTTAAACCACGATCGAGCGGCGGCCTCGCAGCAGCCATCGAATATGCTTGCAGGCTCGTTGCCTAAAAGGACAAGCTAGAAACCAAAGCCAAAGCCCGTTCCGGTAATCGCCGAGTACATAAAGTAAACGTTGATCACGTTGAGGAACACACCCGTGATGCAACCGTTGCGCAGGTAGCGCTCGCACACGATGCGCGCCATGGCGGCGGAGTCATCATTATTTTTTGCCTGGCGTCCCGCCGTAAAGTACGTCGCCACGCTCAGCAGCAGGTTGAGCACCGGCAGCGCCAGCAACTCGTAGCTCTTGCCCCAGCGCGTCACTTCGCCGGCGGCATTAAACTTTGTTGCCACCTCGGGACCAATGTTGGGGATAACACACGCTGCAACCACCAGCGGAATCACCGCAAGTACGAGCAGCGCAATACCCATGTAGCCAGCTTTTTTGCCATATTTAAACATATGCGTCGTCCTTACACGTTAAAGCGGAAGTGCACGACGTCGCCATCGGCCATGACATAGTCCTTGCCCTCAATACGCAGCTTGCCGGCGGCCTTGGCGCCCTGCTCGCCGCCGAGCTCGATGTAGTCGTCATAGCCAATGACCTCGGCCTTAATAAAGCCGCGCTCAAAGTCGGTGTGGATGACACCGGCGGCCTGCGGGGCGGTCGCGCCCTGACGCACCGTCCAGGCCTTGACCTCCATCTCACCAGCCGTAAAGAACGACTGCAGGCCGAGCAGCTTGTAGGCGGCCTGCGCGAGCACGTCCAGGCCGGGCTGCTCCAGGCCCAGGCTCTCCAGGTAGTCGGCAGCGTCCTCGGGATCGAGCTCGGAAAGCTCGGCCTCGATCTTGGCGCAGATAGGCAGCGGCTTGACGCCGTCGATGGGCGCCAGATCGTCGTTGAGCATATCCTCGTCCACGTTGGCCACATACAGGATGGGCTTCATGGTGAGCAGGAACAGACCCTTGGCGGCGGCACGCTCCTCGTCGGTCATCTCCATGGATGCGGCGCGCTTGCCCTCGTTGAGCCAGGCAAGCAGGCGCTTGGCGACCTCAAACTTGGGCATGAGCTCCTTGTCGCGCTTGGCCTCCTTCTCGAGCTTGGGCAGCTGCTTCTCGAGCGTGCCCATGTCGGCCAGGATGAGCTCGGTCATGATGGTGTCGGCATCGCCGGCGGGATCGACGAACTCGCCCGTGCGGCCCACCTCACGCATGACGTTGGGGTCCTTAAAGTAGCGCATGACCTCGCAGATGGCGTCGGTCTCGCGAATGTTGGCCAGGAACTGGTTGCCCAGGCCCTCGCCCTCGTTAGCGCCCTTCACCAGACCTGCGATGTCGACGAACTCGACCGTCGCCGGCACAATACGACCCGGGTTAACGATGTCGGCAAGCTTTTGCAAGCGGCTATCGGGCACGTCGACGATACCCACGTTGGGGTCGATCGTGGCAAACGGGTAGTTGGCGGCAAGGCCAGTCTTTTTGGTAAGCGCGGTGAACAGCGTCGACTTGCCCACGTTGGGCAGGCCCACGATACCGATGGAAAGGGACACGACAGCTCCTTTTGGTACAGGTACTTCAAACCGTATAAGTATAGCGCCGCCGCAGCATCCGGGCGAATCCGGACACCGCGGCGGCGCAAATGAAGCAGAGATAGAGCTCGCTGACTAGTCCGCGAGCTTTTCCACCTGGTCGAGCATCTTGTCAAGCTTGGCCTTTGCCTCGGCCTTGACCTTCTCGGCCTCCTCGTGGGCCTTGGCCTTCTGAGCGGCCTTTTCCTCGGCCTCGGGATCGACGACGACCAGATTGGATGCATCATGCTCAACCAACTTAAGCGCGTGCTCGGGGCACACCTTGACGCAGGCTCCGCAACCTAGGCAATACGTGGACTCCAGTGCAAAACGACCGCTTCCCACCAAATCGCAGGCAAACGTGGGGCATACGTTTACGCACTCGCCGCACGACGTACACTTGTCAAAATCGCATTCCGGTGTGCTCACCTGCATGTTCTGGGCAAGCTCGGGGTGGTTTTGCAACGTCGAGAGCACCAGTTGGCGCCCGTGCGTGAGCGAACGGCGACGCTTAGTCGTCGTGGTGCCGCACATGGTGTTGAGTGTGCGCTCGAGCTGCGTGATCTGGTGACGGTGGGCCTTCAACTTCTGCGTCACCGAGGCCAGCGCCGCCGTCGCCGGATTGAGCTTGGTCACCGTCAGGCCCGTGGTGCGGGCAATCTTATCCATGTACTCCTTGCGCTCGTACTCGCGGCGCTTATGGCATTTGAGGCTCTTGGGGTCGACCTCCAGGCCCATGCCCGTACCAGCCCACTCCTCGGCGGTAGCAATGGCCTCGCCCAGAATATCCTCGCCACCGGTGTTGCGGCACTTATCGCACACGCCCAGTGGCAGGTAGACGCTCACGTTGGGATAGTCGGCCAGCACCGAGAACCAGGTCTCGGCAGTAATATCGCCCACGCAGGCGACGACGACCTCGTTCTCGCGCGGCATGCGCTTGAGGGCGCGCGTACAGGTAACGTAGGCGGTCTCGTGGCTCGTAGCAGCAGAGACGATATCGTCATACAGGTTTTTGGGCGCCAGGCGCGGCGAGATGATCGCCTCGGTCGGACAGGCAGCGGCGCACAGGCCGCACTTACGACAGGAGTCGAGAATCTCGATAGCGTCTTCCTCGACCTCAATAGCGTTGACCGGGCACACATCCATGCACACGGTGCAACCGCTCTTCTCGTTTTTGCAGGTCAAGCACGGAATGGTATTGCCGCGCGGACGCTCCTTGTAGTCGGCAGGATTCCACTGCGGCGCCGACGGATCGAGTGCATCGGTCACACCGCCAAGCGGGTTTTTAAGAAAGTCGAAACCCTTGCTGATCTCGATAATGTCATCAAACAGATCGTGTTCCTGCGCCATGCGCGGCCCCTCCCTGAGCAGTGCAAACAAGCAAGAGATAATGATACGCTATCGGCCCACACCTCGGGCAAATTACACGCGGCGCATCTTTGCGGCAAATAGCCTATGCCTATCGCCGCCTCGATTGCACAAGGTCAATCAAGTGCCAAGCTATGCCTCGCACATGAGCTGCACAAGCTTTTGTTTGGTCACTTTTGTCTGCTCGTTGGCCATATTGCGTTCGTTTCTAAAGGCCGCATCCGCAACGCTCATCAGGTCGGCATCGGTAATCTCACCAAGCCCCAGCTCCTCAAGCGTCGTCGGCAGACCGACGCGCTGGCAAAACTCGAGCACTTGATTAAGCTCGGACGCACGCTCCAGGCGCAGCTGTACCACCAGACCAAACGCTACGGCCTCGCCGTGCATGGCCTTGCACTCGGGCAAAATCGTCAGGCCGTTGGCAATGGCATGAGCGAGCGCTAGGCCGCCACTCTCAAAGCCAACACCCGAAAGCAGAATATTGCACTCGATCAGGCGCTCAACCGCTGGCGATGTACGACCCTTTTTGAGATCGCGCTTGGCAGCGACGCCGCACTCCATGAGCGTGTCATAACAGGCACGAGCCGCAACCAGGGCCAAGTGACCCGGCGTGCCACCGTGCTCGTTGGCGCCGTGCGCCGCGGCGCACGAACGCGCCTCGAAGTACGTTGCCAGCGCATCGCCCATACCAGCGACCGTCATACGCAGCGGGGCCGCCGCGACCACGTTGGTATCGACCACGACCAGGTCTGGATTCTTCTCGAGCATCAGGTAGCGGTCGAACGACCCATCCTCGTGATACAGCACCGAAATCGCGCTGCACGGACCGTCCATCGAAGCCGCCGTGGGGCATACGCACAACGGCAGCTCGGCATAAAACGCAACAGCTTTTGCGATATCGAGCATCTTGCCGCCGCCAATACCCACCACCATGTCGCAATACTCAGCCCGGGCTTCCTTAGCCATTTCGACAACGGCCTCTTCCGTACACGGACCGTTGTAAATCTTAAAGAACGGCTCGCTTAGATCTTCATCCAGAAATCCATCGACAATCTGCCTGCACAGCCGATCCTCGGTGCCCTGGTCAAACAAGACATAGGCAGCGCAGCCCAACCATGACAAATACTTGCCCTGACGCGAGAGCTCACCCGGCCCCTGAACATATCGTCCGGGACCGCCATAAACCATGGGAAGCGCCATACGAGAATCCGCCCTTTCATCAACAACAATTGGTGCAAAGCAACCTGGCCCCTTTGCACCATAGCAAAAAGGGGCAAAGCCATCTGCTGGCTTTGCCCCTTCCTTAGCTTGATTTACTCATCCATAAGATAGTAGTGGCCCAGCGCGTCGGCACCCAGGATGGCGTTTGCGACCATCTCGGGCGTCACCTCAAACGGCATGTTGCACATGGTGTCATCGGGCGCGCAGGCGGCCTCGGCAACGACCATGGCCTGCTCGCGCGTAAGCTCGGCAACGCCAAGTTCCTTCATCGTGACCGGCAGGCCCAGCTCAATGCAGAAGCCCAAGACTTCCTCGAGCTTCTCGGTCGGGGCATCCTCAAGTACCAGTTGGACGATGGTGCCAAAGGCGACCTTCTCGCCGTGATACATGCCATGGCACTCGGGCAGCATCGTCAGGCCATTGTGGATGGCATGAGCAGCAGCAAGGCCCGAGCTCTCAAAGCCAATGCCGGAAAGCAGCGTATTGGCCTCGATGATATGCTCAACGGCAGGCGTGAGCGCACCCTTCTCCAGCGCGACCTTGGCCTTGACGCCATCGGCCATAAGCGTCTCGTAGCAGAGCTTGGCGAGCGCCAGGCCGGCCATTCCGCCCTTGCCGCCGGCGCAAGTGCCACCGTCGGCATCGTGCGTCGCCTGGGCCTCAAAGTAGGTTGCGAGTGCATCGCCCATACCGGAAACCGTCAGGCGCACCGGGCTCGCCGCGATAACCGTCGTATCCATCAGGACAATGTTGGGGTTTGCCTTAAGGAATAGGTACTTATCGAACTGGCCGTCGTCGGTGTAGAGCACCGAAAGTGCCGAGCACGGCGCATCGGTCGAGGCGATGGTGGGGCAAATGATAACCGGGGACTCCAGGTAGTAGGCAACGGCCTTGGCAGTGTCGAGGATCTTGCCGCCACCGACGCCGACGATGATGTCGCAACCGTTGTCGCGAGCGAGCGCAACCAGGCGATCGACCTCGCCCTTGGAGCACTCGCCGTTAAAGTCCTCAAACAGCAGCTCGGCCTTAGCCTCGGCAAAGCCGCCCTCGATCTTGGCACCGACGCGCTTCTTGCCCGAAGGCGTCACAATAACGAGGGCCTTAGCGCCGAGCGGCTCGACATAGGAGCCGAGCTTGGCGAGCTCGTCCGGACCCTGGATGTACTTGCTGGGGCTATTGAAAATTGCAGCCATAACTATCCCATTCTCTAAAAGAAAAAAGAAAGGGGCTCCGTACGGATACGTGCGGAGCCCCTCGTTACGATAACAAGAGTCGATTAGAAATCGATGTCGGTGTCGTAGTAGCAGGCCTTGAGAATCTTCTCGAAGTCGGCAGCCTTGGTCTCACGCGGGTTCTCGGGCGTGCAGGCGTCCTGCTCGGCGTTCGCGGCGATCTCGGGCAGCTTGGCGAGGAACTCCTCCTCGGAAACCATCTGCGGGTTCTCGGCGTCGACCTTCACGCCACCATTCGCGTAATCCTTGATGGACTGCGGAATGTTGAGCTGGTCGTTGAGGTCGCGGATCTTCTGGACGAGCGCAGCGATGAGCTCCTCGTTGGTCTCGCCGGGAAGGTGCAGGATCTCCTTGGCCACGTAAGCGTAACGCTCGGCAGCACGGGGATCCTTGGAGTTCCACTGGATGACCTTGCCCAGGTACATGGCGTTAGCAGCACCGTGGATGATGTGGCCGTTCTCGAAGGCCGCACCGGTCTTGTGAGCCATGGAGTGAACGATGCCGAGCAGGCCCGAGGAGAAGGCGATACCGGCGATGCACTGAGCCTCGTGCATGTGCTGACGGGCCTCATGGTCGCCAGCATAGGACTTGGGCAGCCACTCGACGATCTCGCGGATGCCGTGCAGGGCGTTGGCATCGGTGAACATAGAGGCGCAGGTGGAAACGTAGGCCTCCATGCAGTGGGTCAGAGCGTCCATGCCGGTATGAGCGCACAGCTTGGCGGGCATGGTGTAGGTGAGCTCCGGGTCGACGATGGCGACATCAGGGGTGATGTTGAAGTCGGCCAGCGGGTACTTGATGCCCTTGGCGTAGTCGGTAATGACGGAGAACGCGGTGACCTCGGTAGCGGTGCCGGAGGTAGAGGAGATGGCGCAGAAATGAGCCTTCTGACGCAGCTCGGGGAAGCTGAACGGCTGGATGATGTTATCGAAGGACTCCTCGGGATACTCGTAGAAGACCCACATGGCCTTAGCGGCATCGATGGGCGAGCCGCCGCCGATGGCGATAATCCAGTCGGGCTCGAACTCGCGCATGGCCTCGGCGCCCTTCATGACCGTCTCGATGGACGGGTCGGACTCGACGCCCTCGAACAGCTTGACCTCGAAACCGCCCTCTTTGAGGTCGGCCTCAACGTCCTGCAGGAACCCGCCGCGGCGCATAGAGCTGCCGCCAGAAACGATGATGGCCTTCTTGCCCTTGAGGTTCTTCACCTCGTGGCGAGCGCCCTCACCAAAGTACAGATCGCGAGGATTGGTAAAACGTCCCATACTGTGCCTCCTAAACAAGCCCCTCTTAGACTTGCGTATATAACGGAGCACCCGATTGGCTCCGTTAGGACCATTTTGTGCGTCGCCGGCGATAGCGACGCAATGTCTAAACGTCTCAACGCTCAGACAAACACTATTTTACCGTTCTGGTTGGTCAGTTATTCACCTAAAGCCAACAATGATGAAACGTTTTTTCTATCCCTGAAGACCCTTGTGGGGCATTCATACTCCCAAGCTGGGCAAACGTTTTATCAGGGTTGACCACATATCCCGGGTAGGACTGTGCCCCTCCAAAATGTGCCCCGTTCGCCGCCAAAAATCGACCGTTTACGGCACTTTGATACCACCCGCGCAACTGAGGTGCCGACATTTGTGCGACATCCGTCTTCGTGGTGCAAAGGTGCAAGTCCAAGTGCGGCACCCCCGGTGTGCCACATGCGGGTAAACTAGACCTTTATATAGAGACATTTGAACCCTAACCGCAGCAAAGGAGGCCCCATGGCATTCGATCCCATTCAAGAGGATTGCCATCGCCTCGTTCTTGAGGCCTTGCGCCGCGACAATATCCCGCTCACTGACGGCCCCGCCGTCGAGCGTCTGATGGAGCAATTCACCCGCAACCCCGCGCCGCTCATCGTGCACGATCGCGACCGCGCCGGGCACCTCATTGCCAAGGTGGTCGAGGCTGTCGACTACCGCATCCCTTTTATCCCCGACGACGCCCAGGCAGAGCAAGAAGAAGCCGCAGCCGAGAACATGCTCCGCGAGGCAGCCGTGCTCGATCCGGCCAACTGGGATGCCCAGCGCATGCTGACGGCGCTCACCGCCGAATCCAACGAGGAATACGTACAGTATCTGGTGTCCAAGTGCGACGAGGTGGAGCACGATTTGGCGCTCAAGATCGCCTCGGCGCAGGACCCCTACGAGCGTGAGGCCGCAGGCGACCTGACCCGCCGTCCCTACCTGCGCTGGCTTGCCGCCTTGGCATCGCGCGCGCTCATTAGCGGCCGCTACCGCATGTCGCTGGATGCCGCGAATCGCAGCCTGGACTTTGCGCCCAACGACCCCGCTGGCGTCCGCCATACCGCGATGCTTGCCATGGCAAAGCTCGAATACCCTGCCGAGGAGCTCAAGCGTTTTCGTTCCGCCCACTCCGTGCCCTATCTTGCCAACACGCCGCTGCGCCGCCGTCCCAAGGACGCAGAGCGCGACCTGGACCCGTGGACGCTCATCGCGCTGATGAGCGCTGCCTGGCGCGAGCTGGACTACGAAGGCGCCGAGCACTACTTGCGCATCCTCGCACGCTCGTGCCCGCACGCAGCCGAGGCGCTCTACTTCCAAACCGAGTTTCCCGATGGCGTCTATGCCCGCGTCAACGTGGGCGTGGGCTCCACCGATGAGCTCGTCCTTGCCCTGTCCGAGGCGACGCCGGTGCTGCAGGAGGGCCTAGGCGCGCCCGACAACGCCAGCTTTGCCGCCTGGGTCGCCACCAACGACATCGTGCGCTCCCAAATCGACGAGCGCATCCTACGCGCAGCCGAGCAGGGATTGCCGTTTAAGGGAGGAGACCTCTAATGGATCCGAGCGTCTACATCCCCGCCTATCTGGAGCGCACCTATCTGGCGTCGCACCCCGAACTCACCGAAGCAGCACGCGAGCTTGTCCATAACGACATCAGCGCAAACCCTCACAAGTATGCGCAGACCGAGCATGCCCAAGCGCTGCTGTCCTATGCCGGCGTTCATCGTCACTTGCTTGACGAGCTTCGTCGCATCGAAGACATGGGCAGCGACGAGGAGTTTGAGCAGACGCGCAATCGTCTGTTCGACGATATGCGCGATGAGCTGCTCAAGATTGTTCGCGTCGATGCGCATGTCCTCGACGCCCAGTTGCTCGCCATCATCCTGGCGGACACGCCCGTCGATGCCTGCCTGGGTGACTTGATGAAGCTCGAGACGAGTACGGCCGACTACCTGCAGCAGAGCGTGCCTGGGTTCGACATGGAGGCCCCGCACTACTGGGCCAATAATGTTTTGGCCGACGGTGTCACCGCAGCAGACCTTACCCTGAGCGAGCCGGCGCTTATTGGCTGGCTTCACGCGCTCGAGGCCATCTCGCAGTTGTGCATGGCGAGCGCTCGTTACCGTGCTGCCGCCAACTATTCTCGCCGCGTCCTTAAGGCGGAGGGCTATCCCACCCGGGCCGCCGGCACCGTGTTGCTTGCCCTCGCCCGCTTGGAAGACCAGGACGGTTTTTTTGCCCTGGCACATCAGCTCGAGGAACAGATGGGGGCAGACGCACTCGAGAACTCCCCCTGGTACCTGCTCGCCCGCACGATTCTGTTGTTCAAAACAAACAAGATGCGTCCGGCGACGCGCGCGCTGCGTGAGTTCGCCAACCGTTGCGAGGGCGGCGCGTTCTTCTTGCTGAACCCCATGTACCAGACGCCGTATCTTCCCTGCCGACCCGAGCCGCGCGACCCCTGGGACCTCTCGCACCAGGCGGTTTGGGAAGCCGACGGCATTATCTCGGACACCCCCGACTTTGCCCCCTGGGCCAACGCCTGCGAAGACGTATCGCAGCTTGCCCAGGAATTTGCGCGCCGTTACGGCTTTTAACGGCGCAAACGCCACGACCATGTCATTCACGTTAGGAACGGCTTCATGAACTTCCGCTCATCTCTCGCCTGCACCTCGAGCGATATCGCCCGCTGGGGGCTGCGCTCCGTCCTTAAGCGCCAGGGCGGCGTGCTTCCCGGCCGTATCGCCATGAAGATCGACCCCGAGCTGCTAAGCGACCTCGCAAGCCTAGTCGACCGCAGCGTGGTGATCACCGGCACCAACGGCAAGACCACGACCTCCAACCTCATCGCCGACGCAGTTGCTGCCAGCGGCGCTACCGTGGTGTGCAACCGTGCCGGCAACAATATGGAGCCTGGTGTGGTGGGTGCTCTGCTCGAGGCCCGCGGCGGCCTTAAGCACACCAGCAGCGGCAAGCGCGTGGGCGTTTTTGAGTGCGACGAGCTCTACACCGTACGCGTTCTGCCCAAACTCAAGCCGACGTACTTTGTGCTGCTCAACCTGTTCCGCGACCAGCTGGACCGTTACGGCGAGATCGACCACACCCAGGACGTCATCGCCCACGCGCTGGAGCTTTCACCGGCAACGACGCTCATCTACAACGCAGACGACCCTCTGTGTGCCGCAATCGCCGCGCGCGTTCCCAATGCAAGCATCGCCTTTGGCATCGACGGCGCCACCGACACCGAATCCGACCGCATTAGCGACTCGCGTTTTTGCTCACAGTGCAACGCGCCGTTGGAGTACGACTATGTGCAGTACGGACAACTTGGCGCATACCATTGCCCCTCGTGCGGCTGGGCCCGCCCTGGGCTTGTCCGTCGCGTGACGGGCGTGGAGCTCGGCTGCGACGGCTACGGCTTTGACCTGGTCTTTGGATCTGCGCCCGACGCGGCTGCCGTACACATCGCCACACGCTACAACGGCCTGTATATGGTCTACAACGTAGCCGCAGCCTTCTTCGCTGCCCACGAGCTGGGCGTGGACGCGGCGCATCTGCAGCCCACGCTCGATGCCTACATCCCCGCGGGCGGGCGTATGGGCCGCTGGGAGATCGCCGGCCGTACCGTCGAGGCAAACCTGGCCAAAAATCCCGTGGGTTTCGATCGCCAGATTCAGTCCATTAAAACGGCAGGCGGCAGGCTCTGCGCCTTCTTCCTCAACGACAACGATGCCGACGGCCACGATGTATCGTGGATCTACGACGTCGACTTTGAGCGCATCGCCGACACAACGGGACTTGTCGCCTTTGCCGGCGGCACGCGCGCGCACGACATGCAGGTGCGCCTCAAGTACGCCGGTATCGATGCCACGATTATCTCGAATATCGAGCAGGCGATCGGCGCCGTGGCAGACGAGGAGGCTGGCGACACTTTCTATGCCGTCGCCAACTACACGGCCTTTCCGCCGCTGGTCAAGGAGCTCGATGGGCTCAAAGACACCGATGCGGCTACGGTTGCCGCCCACGCTGCAACGTGCGCCGATGGCAGCGCCGTTCCCGTCGGCGTCGCGCCGGTCGAGCTCTCGCGCCCGCTGCGCATCGTCTACCTGTATCCCGATGCCCTCAACCTCTATGGCGACGGCGGCAATGTCATCGCCCTCGAGCGCCGCTGCGCCTGGCGCGGCATCCCCGTTCGCGTGGACGAGGTCCGCATGGGCGAGTCGCTCGATCTGCATGATGCCGATATCGTCATGATGGGCGGCGGCTCTGATCGCGACCAGCTGGCCGTGGCGCACGAGCTGCTCGCTCAAAAAGACAAGGTTGCGGCCTATGTTGAGGACGGCGGCACACTGCTTGCCATCTGTGGCAGCTATCAGCTGCTCGGTCGTTCGTACTATATGGGCGATGATCGCATTGAGGGTCTGGGCGTCATTGCCGCCGAAACTGTGCGCGGCTCCGACCGCCTGATCGGCAATGTCGCCGTCAAGACCGACCTGGCACCTGAGCCCTTTGTGGGATTCGAGAACCACGGCGGCCGCACCCTGGTCGATACAGAGGCCACGCCGCTCGGAACGTCCGTCGTCGCGGGCACCGGCAACAACGGCGACGATGGCTTTGAGGGCATCATCTACAAGGGCGTCATCGGCACGTACCTGCACGGACCAGCGCTACCCAAGAACCCCGAGCTCGCCGACTGGCTCATTACCCACGCCCTCGAGCGCCGCGGCGATGCGCAGGCCACAGCCCTGCTGCCGCTCAAGCCCCTCGACGACACCTACGAGCGCGCCGCCCACGACGCCGCCATGAAGCTCCTCCCCTAACGCCCCGCCACCACAAAGGGACAGGCACCTTTGTGGTGGTTTTCCGGTTTGCCAACGATATACGCGCCGGCAAAAAAGTCTGCTATACTCTTTCCCGCTGTCCCCATCGTCTAGCGGCCAAGGACGCCACCCTTTCAAGGTGGATATCGCGGGTTCGAATCCCGCTGGGGGCACCATTTCAATTAAGAAGCCCGTTACCCCCGCGGTAACGGGCTTTTTGCTACCCATGCGCCGGGATTCGAACCCGGCAGGGTGCGGATCCCGGCATCATCGCAAGGCCTGTGGTCAAAAAATGGCAAATATGAGTACTGTTACCATTTTAGTTACAGCGATTTCATGCCATCAGAAGGCGATTTAGACGCCAGGGGTCCTACGGCGAAAGAATTGCAGGCGTTTATCAGCTGAGTACTTGGACATATGTTGCGTAATACTGCATATTTTGCAAAAAGATAATGCTACAGGGCTTGTGACAGTACTCATATTTGACTTTTTTTGCCCACGACCCCTTATTACGTGGGCGAATCAGTTGCAAAACGGACTCCTAAGCGCTCTTCGCAAACAAAAACCGGGGCCCGCATGATGCGGACCCCGGCTCAATACCGTGACGATATGTCAGTTACGCTCTACACGTAGAACAGGATGTCGTCGTAGGTCGGAACCGGCCAGTAGTCGGCGGCCACGATCTCCTCCATGGCATCCACGGCGGCGCGCAGCGTGTCCATAGCGGGAACGACCTCGTGTGCATACACATTGGCCTGATCCTGGCCATCGAGAGCCTCGGCCTTCTGATGCACGGCGTCGAGTGCCTTGATGGAATCGTTGATGGCGGTGATACCGTTGCAGAGCTTGTTGAGCGTGTTCTGCTCGCACTGCATGGCAGCCTCAGCACCGGCGGCACGAATAGTCTCAAGGCCCTTAGCGACCTTGGTGGCATAGGCGGTAATGACCGGGCGATAGGTACGACGCGCCTCACGAACCATCGTGGTAGCCTCGATGTTCATGAGCTTGTTGTACTTCTCGAGCTTGCAGTCATAGCGGCACTGAGCCTCGGCCTTGGTCAGGACACCCGTCTCCTCAAAGAGCGCGATAGCCTTATCGGAAACAAAGGCGGGAAGAGCGTCGGCCGTGGTCTTGTTGTTGGCAAGGCCGCGCTTCTCGGCCTCGATGGGCCACTCGTCGGAGTAACCGTCGCCGGAGAACAGGATGCGCTGGTGATCGGTCAGCACCTTCTTGCAGTACTCGAGCGCGGCGTCCTGGAACTCATCCTCGGGCGTACCCTCGAGTGCGTCGGCGAAGGACTTGAGCGACTTGGCCACGGCGGCATCGAGCACCAGGTTGGAGTCGGAGACGTTCTGCTCGGAGCCGCAGGCACGGAACTCGAACTTATTGCCGGTGAAGGCAAACGGGGAGGTGCGGTTGCGGTCGGTGTTGTCCTGCATCAGCTTGGGCAGGGTATCGGCGCCCAGGTCGAGCACGCCGCGCGTGGCATGGACGGAAGCCTTGCCATCGATGATCTTCTCGACGACCTCGGTAAGCTGGTCGCCCAGGAAGATGGACATAATCGCCGGAGGAGCCTCATTGGCGCCCAGACGATGGTCGTTGCCGGCCGAGGCAACAGAGGCACGCAGGAGCTCCTGATAGTTATCGACAGCCTCGATCACCGCGGTGAGGAAGACGATGAACTGCAGGTTGTCGAGCGGGGTGTCGCCCGGATCGAGCAGATTCTCGGACTCGGTGCCAAGCGACCAGTTGTTGTGCTTGCCCGAACCGTTGATGCCCTCGAAGGGCTTCTCGTGCAGCAGGCAGACCAAGTCGTGGCGGGAGGCGATGAGCTTCATCTTCTCCATCATGACCAGATTCTGGTCGATGGCCTCGTTGACCTCGCCATAGACAGGGGCGAGCTCATGCTGGCAGGGAGCGACCTCGTTGTGCTTGGTCTTGGCGGGAATGCCGAGCGCCCACAGCTCATCGTCCAGATCCTTCATATAGGCCGAGACGGTGGGGCGGATAGCGCCAAAGTAGTGCTCCTCGAGCTCCTGACCCTTGCAGGGAGCGGCGCCAAAGAGGGTGCGGCCGGTGATGACCAGGTCCTTGCGCTTGCGGTAGGCGTCCTTCTTGATCAGGAAGTACTCCTGCTCGTCGCCCACAGAAGGAACGACCTTCTTGGGGGTCTTGCCAAACAGCGCCAAAACGCGCTTAGACTCACGCGAGAGCGCAGTCATGGAACGCAGCAGCGGGGTCTTCTTGTCCAGGGCCTCGCCCGTGTAGGAGCAGAAAGCCGTGGGGATGCACAGGACGTCGTCCTTGATAAAGGCGGGGCTAGTGGGGGCCCAGGCGGTGTAGCCACGGGCCTCGAAGGTAGCACGCAGGCCGCCGTTGGGGAAGCTCGAGGCATCGGGCTCGCCCTGGATGAGGTTCTTGCCCGTAAACTTGGTAATGGCGGTGCCGTCGTGGTTGGGCTCGAGGAAGCTGTCGTGCTTCTCGGAAGTAATGCCCGAAAGAGGCTGGAACCAGTGCGCATAGTGCGTCGCGCCCTTGGAGATGGCCCAGACCTTCATGGCATGGGCAACGGCGTTTGCCACATCCAGGTCGAGCGGCTCACCGCCCTCGAGGGTTGCAGCAAGGCGCTTCCAAATGTCCTTGGGGAGGTAGTCCTTCATGACTTCCTCAGAGAACACCATGGTCCCGAAGCGGTCAGTAAGTTCGGCCATACGGAACTCCCTTCGTATCGGCACCGCGTGAGAAGCGGTGTTGATTACTAACGAACGAGTCATAGCTTAGACTCGCCGTGTTTCCGCAACATTACCGTTATGTTGCTGTCGCGAAACCAATCAATGAGGTTACCGCATCGCGGCGGCGTTGCCACCCTCAACAGCCAATCAACTGCATAAATTGCAGACCTCCCCGCACAGTTTACGGGTAGCTCATTTGCCACGGGCTATAAAGACTGGTATTTGATGCGAAATACCAGTCTTTATAGCCCGTGGAAAAATTAGCCGCTCTGCTATAGGGAATGCCGATAGCAAGGCATCTTTGATTGGTATCCCCGAATAACGAGTGAAACTCCACCGTGACACAGCGGTGCTGTAGAATCCTTACAACACATCACACTATTACGTATCTAGAGGAGCACGATATGCGCGTCGACGAGGTTTTTAAGCAGGCAGCATCCCAGGGCACCGCACCCGTTTCGTTTGAGATGTTCCCGCCCAAGGGCGAGCTTACCCTCGACACGGCTCGCGAGGTGGCAGGCAATCTATGCAAGCTTTCGCCGAGCTTTGTCTCGGTCACCTGCTCGGCCGGCGGCTCGGGCAACGGTGCCACCACCGCCCCCATCGCGCATATGATTTCGAGCGAATTCGACACGCCCTCGGTGGCACACCTCACCTGCGTGGGCCGCACCCACGCCGACATCGCCGCCAAGATCGACGAGTATCGCACCGCCGGCGTTGAAAACATTCTGGCCCTGCGTGGCGATCTCCCTGCCGGCGCGACCGAGGACGACAAGCCCGCCTCCGACTACGCCTACGCCCGCGACCTCATCCCCGAGCTCGTCGACGCCGGCTTTTGCGTGGGCGCCGCAGCCTACCCCGAGGGCCACATTGCCTGTGAGGATCTCAACCTCTCGGTCGAACACCTCAAGCAAAAACAGGACGCCGGCGCGAGCTTCTTTGTGACACAGCTCTTCTTTGATAACGAGTGCTTCTACCGTTTTCGCGAGCTTGCCGACAAGGCCGGTATCACCGTGCCCATTACCGCGGGCATCATGCCGTTTATGGGCAAGTCGCAGATCAGCCGCATGGTCTTTATGTGCGGCGCGTCGCTGCCCTCCCCCGTCATCAAGATTCTCGCCAAGTACGAGAACGACCCCGAGAGCCTGCAGGCAGCCGGTGTAGATTATGCCGCCCGCCAGCTTTGCGACCTCAAGGAGCACGGCGCCGACGGCCTGCACCTGTACACTATGAACCGTCCTGCGATCGCCGCGACCATTATGGAGCGCCTGGGGTAATGGAAAAACCGCACATCGATACAACCGCTGTCGAAGTGCCGGCCGACCTTGCGTCGCCGGCGCTTTACCGTGTCGATGCTGCGCACCATCCCCGTGTCGACCGTGCCGAGATGCTGCGGTATCTGGGTTACGGCGGCCAGCAGATTGAACCCGAGCTGTCACGACGTATTGAGCTTGTGGTCGAGCGTCTGGAACTTGACATTGAGCCCCGTGGCGTGCGCCGCGTGTTTGCCGTCGATGCCACGGGCGTGGACGAACAAAGTGAGCCTTGCATTCACTTGGTCGGCACCAACGTTGAGCTGCGAGGTCGCGATATCTATCGACATCTCAAAGATGCCCGCTTTGCCGCGCTCATGGCATGCACCCTCGGCATGGACGCCGAGCGTCGCCTGCGCACCACGGGAGCCCAACATCCCCTGGAGGGCGCCGTGCTCGACGCCGCGTGCTCCGCTTACGTGGAAGCCGCCGTTGAGCAAATGGACCAGCAGGTCAAGACGGACGCCGCCGCACACGGACTCGCCGGCAACTGGCGCTTTAGTCCCGGCTACGGCGACTGCCCGCTCTCGGCCCAGCGCTCGATCGTCAATGCGCTCAACGCCACGCGGCTCATCGGCCTGACCGTCACACCCACCAGCCTGCTCATGCCCACCAAAAGCGTGACCGCGGTGATCGGTCTGTTTGACGGCGAGGTCCACGACGCCCAGACCCGCCCCACCTGCAATATCTGCCGCATGCGCGAGAGCTGTCGCTTCCGCGCCGCCCACACCACCTGCTATTCCAGCCATTAGGAGCCCCCGATGTTTACTCCGCTTATCACTCATGATTCCGACGGCACTGCATTGGCGGCACCCGTTGATGCCGCACGTCGCAACGGTGCCACGTACAAGACGCGCACGATCGACGATCTGCGCATTAAGGACGATCGCCTGCGTGCGGCCATCGAGGGCACGGGACACCTGCTGTTCGACGGCGGCATGGGCACCATGTTGCAGGCCGCTGGCATGAAGGCGGGCGCCTTGCCCGAGCTGCTCAACTTTGATGAGCCCCAGGTTATCACCGATATCCAACGTCAATATGTCGAGGCCGGCTGCGACGTGATCACCGCCAACACCTTTGGCGCCAATGCCCACAAGCTCGACGGCGCCGCCACCGTGCAGATGTCTTTGCCGCCGCTGTCGCCTGCGCCCGCGCGGCTGGTGCCCGCTACGTCGCCGGTGACATCGGCCCCATCGGCGCACTGCTTCGTCCCTTAGGCACCCTCAGCTTCGACGAGGCCTATGACCTCTTTGCCGAGGAAGTGCGCGCCGGCGTCGCCGCGGGTGTGGACCTCTTTATTATCGAAACCATGACCGACCTGGCCGAGATCAAGGCGGCCGTCCTCGCCTGCCGCGAAAACTCCGACCTGCCCGTCTTTGCCACCATGACCTTTGAGGAGGACGGCCGCACCTTCCTGGGCACAAGTCCCGAGGTTGCCGCCATCACGCTCGATGCCATCGGCACCGACGTTTTGGGCATCAACTGCAGCCAAGGACCGGCCGAGCTCCGAGGACTCGCCGCACGTATGCTCACCGTTACCGACAAACCCGTTATGGTGCAGGCCAATGCGGGACTCCCCCATGTGGACGACGACGGCAACACCGTCTTTGATATCCAGGCACCCGAGTACGCCGAGGCCGTCGCCGGCATGATCGAGGACGGCGTGAGCGTCGTGGGCGCACATGGCGGCCTTGCGCACGCTTATCGACAACCACACGCCCAGCCCGCGCCACCGCAAGCCCAGCATGTCGGTCACAAGCGCCCAGACCGTGGTGGACCTCCCCTGCGATGGCCACAAAATCGCCGTCATCGGCGAGCGCATCAACCCCACCGGCAAAAAGCGCCTGCAGCAGGCCCTGCGCGACGGCGATCTGGACTACGTGGTGAGCCAGGGCATCAGCCAGCAGGAGCAGGGCGCCGACATCCTGGACGTCAACGTGGGCCTGCCCGAGATCGACGAGGTCAAGATTATCCAACAGGCGACCGAACAGCTCCAGGGCTCCACGCTCCTGCCGCTGCAGATCGACTCCACCGATCCTGCAGCCGTCGAGGCCGCCGTGCGCCGCTACGCCGGCAAGCCCATCATCAACTCGGTCAATGGCAAGCAGCAGATCATGGATGAGATCTTTCCGCTGGTCGCCCACTACGGCACCAACGTTGTCGGCCTTACGCTCGACGAAGGCGGCATCCCCGATACCGCCGAGGCTCGCTTCGCCATCGCCGAGCGCATCGTGGCCGAGGCCGCCCGCTACGGCATCGGCCCGGACCGCATCCTCATCGACTGCCTGGTCATGACCGCCTCGACCAATCAACGCCAGGCCGAGCAGATCCTGCGCGCCATGTCCCTGTGCAAGGAGCGTCTGGGCGTCAAATGCGCGCTCGGCGTGTCGAACATCAGCTTTGGCCTGCCTGCCCGCCCGCTGCTGGGCTCGGTCTTTTTGGCTGCCGCCTTCGGCGCAGGCTTGGACGCCCCCATCATGAACCCGGGCTCCAAGCGCTTTATGGATACCGTCTACAGCTATCGCGTCCTGAGCGTTGAGGACGAGGGCTCGACCGGATACATCGAGCGCTACGCCGGCTGGACCGATCCGTATAAGATCGCCGCAAACCCGGCAGCGGCTCAGGCCGCATCGACCGACGCTGTGCCCGCTGCTGGCACCGCCGGCACCGACGGCAACGACGACCCGATTCGTCGCATGGTCGTCTCGGGCCGCAAAGGCGAGATCGCTGCCGAGACCGAGCGTCTGCTGGCAGACCACGACGCCATGGACCTCATCAACAATCACTTTATCCCCGCCCTCGACGAAGTTGGCGTCCTCTTTGACCAGGGCAAGTTCTTCTTGCCGCAGCTTATGGCCTCGGCCGAGGCCGCACGCGTGGGCTTCGACACCATCAAGCGCCTGATGCCTGCCGGCGAGATTGCCGACAAGGGCAAGATCTGCGTGGCCACCGTTAAAGGCGATATCCACGATATTGGCAAGAACATCGTCAAAATGTTGCTCGATAACTACGGCTACACCGTCTTTGACCTGGGCCGCGACGTCGATCCGCAGGAGGTACTCAAGACCGTCAAGGAGCGCGATATCAAACTCGTCGGCCTCTCGGCGCTTATGACTACCACGGTCGTCGCCATGGAGGAGACCATCAAGCTGCTTCATTCCGAGGTGCCGGGCGTCAAGATCATCGTGGGCGGCGCCGTGCTCACCCCCGAATACGCCAAGCAGATCGGCGCGGACTACTACGCCAAGGACGCCGCCGAAAGCGCTCGTATCGCCGAAGAGGTCTTTGGGCAGTAACACAACGGAAACAACCGAGCACCAAAACGTGCCGCACGCGCCACTTGGCACGTGCGGCACGTTAGAATAGATAAGACTATGCTCGTTTTGGCAGATAGGAGCGCAAGGATGGCGATCACGCCCGCAGAAATCGCGGAAACCCGCGGCATGGTTGAGGAGCAGAACCTCGACATCAGGACCATCACCATGGGTGTTTCGCTCATGGGTTGCGGCGACGAGAACCTCGACCGCATGTGCACGAAGATCTACGACCACGTGACGCACACGGCTGAGCACTTGGTCGAGACCGCCGAGAACCTCGAGCGCGAGTACGGTATCCCTATCGTCAACAAGCGCGTCTCCGTCACCCCGGTGGCGCAGATCGCCGCTTGCTGCAAGGATGAGGACCTCACCCCCATCGCGCATGCCCTCGACCGCGCGGCCGAGACCCTCGGCATCGACTACCTGGGCGGCTTCTCCGCGCTCGTCCAGAAGGGCATCGGCGACGCCGACCGCCGCGTCATCCAGTCCATCCCGCAGGCGCTCGCCACCACGAGTCGTGTCTGCTCCAGCGTCAATGTCGCCAGCCTGCGTGCCGGCATCAACATGGACGCC
>CABSDO010000020.1 GCA_902476475.1 uncultured Collinsella sp.
CTGACGAGCTGCCCGAGGTCGCGGCCTTTGTGAAGGCCGACGAGGAAGACGGCATCGTGGCGGTCATCGATGACGTGCTGGGTGTTGAGCGCGAGATTGCCGCCTATATTCCGCAGGTCAAGCGCACTGTTGAGGGTGCTGTCGCCTATGTCAAGATCTCCGATGGCTGCAACCGCTTCTGTAGCTTCTGCATGATCCCGTATATCCGCGGTCGTTATCACTCGCGCAATGCCGAGAGCATTATCTCCGAGGTGCGCGACCTGGTCGCCGGTGGCGTGCGCGAGATTGTTCTGATCGGTCAGGACACGGGCATCTGGGGTACCGACTTTGCCGACGAGGACCTCGCCGAGGGCTCGCCGCGCAATCTGGCGCAGCTGCTGCAGGCCGTTGCTGAGGCGGTACGTCCTCATAACGTGTGGGTCCGCGTACTCTACCTGCAGCCCGAGGGCATGACCGACGAGCTTATCGAGACCATTCGCGATACGCCCGAGGTGCTTCCCTATATCGATATTCCCGTGCAGCACTGCGACGAGCGCATCCTCAAGGCCATGCGCCGCTCCGGTTCGCGCAAGGAGCTCGAGGACCTGTTCCGCGACCTGCGCGAGCGCATCCCCGGTATCGTGATCCGCTCCACGGCCATGGTAGGTTTCCCGACCGAGACCGACGACGAGTTCCGCGATCTCATTGACTTTATGGACACCGTCGGCTTTGACTACACGAGCGTCTTTGCCTACTCGCGTGAGGAGGGTAGCCTGGCCGCCAAGATGGAGGGCCAGGTCGACGAAGAGGTTAAGCTCGAGCGCGCCCAGGAGGCCATGGATCTGGCCGAGTCGCTCGGCTTTGCCGCGACAGCCGCGCACGTGGGCGAGCGCGCCCAGGTGATCGTTGACGGTATCGAGGAGACCGAGGACGGTGCCGAGCTCATCGGACATGCCTGGTTCCAGGCACCCGATTCCGATGGTGCGGTGCATCTGGATGCCAGCGAGGCATCTGTGGGCGATATTCTGACGGTCGAGTTTACCGATAGCTTCTGTTACGAGCTTATCGGTCATGTTGTGGAGTAGGAGAGCGTCGTGGCTAACGAGAGCAATAAGGAACTGACGAGTGTTTGGACGCCCGCCAACATCGTGACGTGCGTGCGCATCGTCTTTATTCCGGTGTTCATGATCGTGTCGGCGCTGTCTCACACGAGCGTTGCCGGTACGGATTGGAGCACCTTCGACGGCCCGCTTGCCGCCGCTGCCTTTATTCTGTACGTCATCCTGTCGTGCACAGATAAGGTTGATGGCTACCTGGCTCGTTCGCGCAACGAGATCACCGACTTCGGTAAGTTTTTGGATCCCATCGCCGATAAGTTGCTCGTGTTCTCGGCCCTGCTGCTGTTCTTGGACTTTGGCGCCGTAACCGTGTGGTCGGTGTTCATCATCCTGTTCCGCGAGCTGCTGGTGAGCGCCCTGCGCATGGTCGCGAGTGCGGCCGGTGTGGTCGTTGCGGCCGATAAGCTCGGCAAGTACAAGACGGCGACTACGATGGTTTCCATCTGCGGTTATCTGTGCGTCTTTGCGATGTCTGGCCTTAACCTGGCCCCGGTGGCGCTGACGCTCGGTATCTATGGCGTCTCACGCTTCCTGTACGCCGTGGCCGTTATCCTGACCGTTATCTCGGGCGCTCAGTACTTCTGGAACTGCCGCAAGATTGTCTTTTCGGTCTAGGTCCTGGTAGGCATGACGGAATCATTTGAGCAGATTGCCGCGCACAATGAAGAGCTTGCACGCGATATTGTCGAGCGTGCAAGCGTTCGTGGCGTGACGGTTTCGACGGCTGAATCTCTGACAGCGGGTATGATCGCCTCGACGATCGCCGATATCCCCGGTGCCTCGGCGGTGCTGCGCGGTGGTGCGGTGACGTACTGCGACGAGATTAAGCATCGCGTGCTCGGCGTTGAGCAAGAGACGCTCGATCGCTATACCGCGGTGTCGTACCAGACGGCGCGCGAGATGGCTGCCGGTTCGCTGGAGCTGTACCAGAGCGATATTGCCGTGAGTGCGACGGGCTATGCCGGCCCCGGTGGAGGGACCGAGGACGATCCGGCTGGAACCTTTTATATTGGCTGGGCGTATCGCTCGGCCGATGGGGGAGTGCCGGTCGTGGACTCCATTCGTTGTCACTATGAGGGCGATCGTTCGTGTGTTCGTGCCCATGCGGTCGCGGAGGCGCTGGGTCGCATTGTCTGCGTGCTCCATTCTATGGAATAGACGTGTTTTAAGGGGCCTCCGGGCCCCTTAATTGTGGAGATAGGGACCTCTGGCGAATTTGCTCTTTGTGCAGCTATTTGGTGTATTCTTCCCCGTCATGCTTTGTTTGGTTCGCCTGCGGTCAAGTTTTTGGTCAGTGTTTGGTCGGCGTTTGGTTGGGTTTTGGAAAGGTCGGCTGCATATGATTTATCTGAACGGTTGACCACGAACAGCCGTTCGTTTATTATCGATGCAGGTTGTTAAGAGGAGGGCTATTCATGGCCAAGAATTCAGGTCCCGTACGTACCGTTCATGCTCGCACGACGGGTAAAGAGCGCGATGAGATGATCGCCACCACCAAGGCCGAGATCGAGAAGAAATTCGGCCAGGGTTCCATCATGAGGTACGGCGACGGTGGCCCCGAGCTCGAGGTCGAGGCCATTCCCACGGGCGCCCTGGCCCTCGATGCCGCGCTGGGCATCGGCGGCGTGCCGCGCGGCCGTATCGTCGAGATTTACGGTCCCGAGTCCTCCGGTAAGACAACGCTTTCGCTCGAGATTTTGGCAGAGGCTCAGGCTATGGGCGGCGTTGTGGCATTTATTGATGCCGAGCACGCGCTCGATCCCACGTATGCCGCGCGTATCGGTGTGGACATCGATGAGGTCCTCATTTCCCAGCCCGATACGGGCGAGCAGGCGCTCGAGATCGTCGACATGCTCGTGCGCTCTGGCGCCATCGACGCCATCGTCGTCGACTCTGTCGCCGCTTTGACTCCGCGTGCTGAGATTGAGGGCGAGATCGGCGATACTACGGTCGGCCTTCAAGCCCGTCTGATGAGCCAGGCACTCCGTAAGCTCGCCGGTTCGCTCGCCAAATCTAAAACGACCTGCATCTTCATTAACCAGCTGCGCGAGAAGATCGGCGTCATGTTCGGCAACCCCGAGACAACGACGGGCGGCCGCGCCCTCAAGTTCTTCTCGTCGGTGCGCATCGATATTCGCCGCATCGACAGCATCAAGCTCAAGGACGAGGTTATCGGCAATCGCGTGCGTGCCAAAGTCGTTAAGAATAAGGTGGCCGCTCCGTTCCGCTCTGCCGAGTTCGACATCATGTACGGCACGGGCATCTCTAAGGAGGGCTCGATTCTGGACATGGCCGTCGAGTGCGGTATCTGCAAAAAGATGGGCTCTTGGTTTGCTTACGGTGAGGACAAGCTCGGTAACGGTCGCGAGGCCGCCAAGGCCTTCCTGCGCGAACACCCCGATTGTGCCGATGAGATCGAGCACAAGGTTCGTCTCGCCTGCGGCCTTGAATTCGATGACGATGCTCCGTCCGAGGTCGAGCTGACCGATCAGCCCGAAACTGAGGAGTTCGATGAGCTTTACGCCATCGATGGCTCCGCGATGCTCGATGATGACGACGAGTAACGGATGCTCTCATGTCGTATTCGGTGACCGAGGCCACGGTCGTCTTTCCCGATAAGAAGGCGACCTCCTCGTTCTCGAGTGGGTATGCATCAAAAAAGCCTTGTGCACATATCGACTGCGAGCTCGAGGGCGGTTATGAACGATCCATCTGGATTCCTGTTCGTGTTGCGCGCCTGTTTCTTAAAAATCGCCCCGATCTTCCCTGCGATTGGGATGAGTTTCGCGAAGCGGTACAGCTCATTGAGCGTAAATGCGCGCTTACCATGGTGACTGAGATGCTGTCGCGCCGCGACCATGCCACGGGTGAGGTCCGTGACAAGCTCGCTCGTTACGGATTTCGCGCGGACGCGATTGAATTCGCCGTTGAGCGTGCCACTGAGTATCGTTTTTTAGATGAGAACCGCTTTTGTTCGTACTTTATCGAGGAACGCAAACGACGCGGCTGGGGACAGCGCAAGATTGAGACCGAGCTCAAGCGTCGCCATGTCGTACTCGATGATATCCCCGGCTATCCCGAGGATTATTTTGCCGTTGAGGACGACTTGGCTCGCGCGTCGGCTTTACTCGCGAAGCGTCGCGTTCCCGAGACACGTGGATTCGAAAAACTCGTCCGGTTTTTGATGGGTAAGGGCTTTTCGTACCACATCGCCGCCGATGCCGTTAAGGCGCGTCTCGATGCCGAACGTGAGGAATGTGCAGTTTAGACACATGTGTTTTGCGCACCTGCCGTTCACCGCCTTTTAGCCGCCGTGCTGGGTCCATTTATTTGACAGTTGTTGCGGTTCAACGTACGATAAACACTGTCATTTGCTTTGTGATATGTGCTCATCTTTGATGAGTTTGTTTATATGTTTATCTGTATCCGACCCGCATAAGCTGCGCCCATATTACTCAAATGTCGCGAGCCGTTCGTAAGGACGGTTCGCTTTGTTGTGTAACGAATCCATAAAAAGGAGTGAGCATGCCTATCATCGCAGCGCTCGTTGGCATTGTTTTGGGTGCCATCGCCGCCATTGCCTACATGCGCACCGCCAAGCAGGGTAGTCTTCACGAGGCCGACGAAAAGATCCAGTCGGCTCACGCACAGGCTGAGTCCCTAATCGGTGATGCAAAGCGTCAGGCCGAGACCCTCAAAAAAGAGGCTCTGCTTGAGGCAAAGGAAGAGATCATCAAGAATAAGCAGGCTGCCGAGGCCGAGGACAAGCAGCGTAAGAGCGAGATTCGTACGCTCGAGAACCGTGTGATGCAGCGCGAGGAGTCCCTCGATCGCCGCAACGATGCCCTCGACAAGCGTGAGCACCAGTTGTCCAGCCAGGCTGGCCAGGTCGAGAAGCGCTCCCGTGAGCTTGAGGAGCTTTGCGCCAAGCAGACCTCGGAGCTCGAGCGCATCGCCGACCTGACCCGCGAGGATGCTCACAAGGAACTCCTCGACAAGGTTCGTGGCGAGGTTACCCACGAGGCCGCTACGATCATCCGTGAGTCCGAGCAGCAGGTTCGCGCCGAGTGCCACAAGACCGCCCAGGAGATCTTGTCCCTGGCGATTCAGCGCTGTGCCGCCGATCACACCGCCGAGGTCACCGTTACCTCCGTGCATATTCCGTCTGACGACCTGAAGGGTCGCATCATCGGCCGCGAGGGGCGCAATATCCGCACCTTCGAGCAGGTTTCCGGCGTCAACCTCGTGATCGATGATACGCCCGAGACCGTCGTGCTTTCGAGCTTCGATCCGGTCCGTCGCGAGACCGCCCGCGTCGCCCTCGAGAACCTTATTGCTGACGGCCGCATTCATCCTGCCCGTATCGAGGAGATGTATCACAAGGCCGCCGACTTGGTTCAACAGCGCGTGCGCGAGGCTGGCGAACAGGCTGCCTTCGATACCGGTATCCACGATCTGCACCCCGAGATCGTTAAGACCCTTGGTGCTCTGCGCTACCGCACCTCGTTTGGTCAGAACGTGCTCCAGCACTCCCTCGAGGTTTCCGATCTGTGCGGCGTGATGGCTTCCGAGCTTGGCCTGGACGTTGTGACCGCCAAGCGTGCTGGTCTGTTGCACGATCTTGGCAAGGCTATCGACCATGACGTCGAGGGTCCGCATGCCGTTATCGGCGCCGAGCTCGCCCGTCGCTATGGCGAGAAGCCCGTTATCGTTCACGCTATCGAGGCTCACCACGCCGACGTCGACCCCAACACGGTGCTCGATGTTCTGGTTCAGGCTGCCGATGCCGTTTCTGCCTCTCGCCCCGGTGCCCGTCGCGAATCGGCCGAGAACTACATCAAGCGTCTTGAGAAGCTCGAGGAGATCGCCAACTCCCATGACGGCGTCGAGCGTACCTATGCCATGCAGGCTGGCCGTGAGGTCCACGTCATGGTTCAGCCGGACAAGATTTCCGATGCCCAGTCCACGGTCTTGGCTCATGACATCGCCCATCAGATCGAGGAAGATATGGAGTATCCCGGTCAGGTGCGCGTCGTCGTGATTCGCGAGAGCCGCGCTGTCGATATCGCTAAATAACATGAACGACGCGAACGAGCTCATCTCATTTATCGCGTCGATGTCGGGGGAGGGCAACCTTCGCGTCGAGGAGAACCTTGGCGAGGGGTATGTCCGCCTCCGCGTTTCGGAGGCCGAGCGGCGCCAGGCAAAGCACGACATCCAGCATGTCGAGGATATTGTCATCGAAATGCTGCGCAACGCTCGTGATGCCGGCGCCGACAAGGTCTATCTCGCCACGACCAAGGAAGATGGCGTCCGTACACTCGTCTTTCTGGATAACGGCTCGGGTGTGCCGCAGGATATGCAGGAGCGCATCTTCGACGCCCGCGTCACCTCCAAGCTCGAGAGCATGAAGATGGATCGTTGGGGTGTTCACGGTCGAGGCATGGCATTGTTCTCGATTAAGCAGAACACCGATGAGGCATGCGTTGTCGCGTCGGATGTTGACCTTGGCTCGGTCTTTAAGGTGAGCGTCGCTACCGACCGCCTTGGCGAGCGCGCCGATCAGTCCAGCTGGCCTCAGGCCGTGAAGGACGAGGACGGTCACTATGTCTGCGCCCGCGGCCCTCACAACATCATTCGCGCCGCCTGCGAGTTTGCCCTCGAGGAGCTGCGCGCCTGTGATGTCTATCTGGGGTCTCCGTCCGAGATCGCCGCGACGCTGCATGCGCAGGCCTCTAGCCGTCTCGATGCTTCTCGTCTTTTGTTTATTGATGACGAAGCCGAGCTTCCCGTGGTCGATCGTCTGGGTCTTGCTTCGGATGCGGAAGACTTTATCCGTATCTGCTCGGGTTTGGGCCTTGAGATGTCCGAGCGTACGGCGCATCGTATCTTGGCGGGCCAGATTAAGCCCGTTCGCGGTGTGACCGCACGCCTGCTACGCGAGCGCGATTCGTCCTCACATGCGTCTGCACCGGTCGATCTCGCTAAAGATCGTCGCGGGCTGCGTATCGCCAAGGACGACATGGCGCAGTTCTCGCGAGCCGTCGAGCGCGACTTTAACGATCTTGCATCGCGGTACTATCTCAACCTTTGCGGCGACCCCAAGATTCGTGTTTCGCGTGATCGTATTACCGTGACGTTCGATCTTGCCAAAGAGGAATAGCATCTTTACCGAGTCCGTTCGGTACGATACAGTTATTGCAGTTAAAACGTACTTTTAAACGCAGGAGTTTCTTCATGGATTGCCTGAAGGTATCAAGCAAATCATCGCCCGCGTCCGTTGCTGGCGCCATTGCCGGCATGGTCAAAGATGGTGTTCCCGTCAATATTCAGTGTGTCGGCGCGGGCGCCGTCAACCAGGCCATTAAGGCTGTGGCCATTGCACGCGGCTTTTTGATTCCGACCGGGTTTGATATTTCCTGCGCGCCGGTGTTCTCCGACATCCTCATCAACGGGGAGTCGCGCACGGCCATCCGTCTTTCTATTTACGTTCATCAGATTAATCGAGCTGCTATGGATAACGTTGTAATGGACGACGTTAAGCCTGTGGCATAGCGTTTTTGCTCCTTGCCCGCGCTCTTTGATTCCGCCTATTCCACCTTGTTAGGACTTATACACATGGACCAGGGTTCTGTACGCGATATCCTTGCCGGTAAAACCTACTTTATCCGCACCTTTGGCTGCCAGATGAATCAGCACGACTCCGAGCGCGTGAGTGGCCTGCTCGACTCGTATGGCTGCCTTATGGCGCTCGATCCGGAGCATGCTGACATTGTCGTGTTCATGACGTGCTGCGTTCGAGAGGCCGCTGACACCCGTCTGTACGGTCAGTGCAACTCTTGTAAGAGCCTCCCGCCTTCACCCTCGGGCAAGCGCGTGGTCGCCGTGGGCGGCTGCATCGCGCAGCGCGACGGCGAGGGCCTGCTCACCAATGTCGATAACGTCAATGTTATCTTTGGCACGCATTCTATCGCGCATGTTGCCGAGCTCATTGCCGAGGCATTCATGGACGGCAAACGTCATATTCGCACCAATGAGCACGAGGACACGGATGCTATGAGCATGCCGTGGCATCGTGAGACCCAGTATCACGCCTGGGTCCCCATTATGACGGGCTGTAATAACTTCTGCACCTATTGCATCGTGCCGTATGTGCGCGGTCGCGAAAAGAGCCGCCCTTTCGAGGAAATTGTCGACGAGGTCACCGGGCTCGTACGCCAGGGCGTGCGTGAGGTCACGCTTCTGGGTCAAAACGTCAACTCCTATGGTCGCGATCTGTTTGGTAAGCCGCGCTTTGCCGACCTTTTGCGCGCCGTGGGCGATACGGGTGTAGAGCGTATTTTCTTTACTTCCTCGCATCCCAAAGACCTGCTGCCGGAGACTATCGACGCTATGGCCGAGACGCCTGCCGTCATGCCGCAGCTGCACTTGGCAGTTCAGTCGGGCTCGACGCGCATCCTTAAAGAGATGAACCGTCGCTATACGCGCGAGGATTATCTGGGGCTTGTCGATCGCATCCGCAATCGCATGCCCGATATCGCGCTTTCGACCGATATCATCGTGGGCTTCCCCGGCGAGACCGAGGAAGACTTTGAGCAGACGCTCTCGCTTGCCGAGACGGTCCGTTATGCTCAGGCCTATACGTTTATCTACTCCAAGCGCGCCGGTACTCCGGCCGCCGAGATTGACGATCCCACGCCGCATGAGGTGATTCTTGAGCGCTTCAACCGTCTGGTGGAGGTTATCGAGACCACAGCGCACGAGTATAACCAGGGTGAGCTCCACACCGTTGTGCCGGCGCTTATTGAGGGTACGAGCAAAAAGAATGACGCGATGCTGCTGGGCAAGAGTCCTAAGAATCAGACTGTTCATGCACCGATTCCCGAGGGCTACAGCATCGATCAGTTGATTGGCAAGATTGTCGATGTTGACGTCGACGTTGCCAAGACGTGGTATCTGTCCGGATCCGTTGTGGGCGAGCCGCGCTAATGATTTCTTCCGGGGCAGGTCTTTCCGCCGTTGCGATTGTCGGTCCGACTGCGGTTGGCAAAAGTGATGTCGCAGATCGTTTGGCGTCTCGCCTTTCGTCCGAAGTGCTGTCGTGTGACGCGATGCAAATATATCGAGGTATGGATATCGGCACTGCCAAGATGGCACCCGAGGAATGCACGGCGCCTCTACGCCTGGTCGATATTGTTGAACCGGGCGTTGCATATTCTGCAGCGTTGTATCAGGCAGACGCTCGTGTACATGTTGAGCGCTTGCTGGGCGAGGGCCGCCTACCGGTGTTTTGCGGGGGCACGGGCTTGTATCTCAAGGCGGCCCTGGATGAGATGGATTTTCCCTCGGGCGAACTTGAGGACGATCGCCGCGCGGGGTATCAGGAGCTTGCCGAGCGCATTGGCGAGGAAGCGCTACACGCGCTGCTTGCTGAGCGTGACCCCGAGTCCGCTGCGGTCATCCATCCCCATAATGTTCGTCGTGTGATTCGCGCGCTCGAAATGCACGATGACGGTGTGTCCTACGCGCAGCAAAAGTCGCAGTTTAGTGTTCCGCGCGAGCATTATCACGCTCTGTGGTTTGGATTGATGCGTAATCGCGAGGCGCTTTACGAGCGTATTAACCTACGCGTCGATCTGATGTTTGAGCAGGGTCTTATTGATGAGGTTCGCGGTCTTATGGACCAGGGGCTGAGAGATGCCCTGACTTCGATGCAAGCGATTGGCTATAAAGAGATTATCGATGCCTTTGACGGCGTGATTTCCATGGATGAGGCTCGCGAACTCATCAAGATGCGTTCGCGTCGCTATGCCAAGCGTCAGCTTTCGTGGTTTAAACGCGATGACCGCATCGTGTGGTTCGACATGGACGAGTTTACGATCGATGAGGTCGTTGAGGATATCCTTCACCGTATCGAGGCGGCCTAATGGCTCGATTTCCCCTCGTTCCCACGGCGCCTGAGCCCGAACGTGCCGTTCTTGTCGGAGTTGAGTGGCGCGATAACGCCTGGCCGCTTGATCGTTCGCTTGACGAGCTTGAGCGCCTGGCCCATACGGCTGGCGCCCAGTGCGTGGCGCGTTTGTCACAACGTCTGGTTAAGCCGTATCCAAAATCGTTTATCGGCTCCGGAAAGGTTGAGGAGCTTTGCGGGCTCGTACATCGTATGGATGCCGATGTTGTTATCTTCGACGACGATTTAACGCCCTCGCAGCAGTCGTATCTTGAGAAAGCCGTGGGCGAACCGGTTAAGATTATCGATCGCACGGCGTTGATTCTCGATATCTTTGGCCTGCACGCTCAGACCCGTGAGGGCCGTCTGCAGGTGCAGCTAGCCCAATTGCAGTATCTGTTGCCCCGCTTGCGCGGTATGTGGAGCCATCTTGCTAAAGAGCAGACACGCGGTGGCATTGGCTCGCGCTTTGGCCAGGGCGAAAGCCAGCTCGAGGTTGACCGACGTTTGATTCGCAACAAGATTGCCGCGCTTCGTCGTGAGCTTAAGCAGGTCGAACAGCGCCGCGATGTCCAGTCAAAGAGTCGTATCGAGTCGCCGGCGTTTCGCGTGGCGTTGGCTGGCTATACCAATGCCGGTAAGTCGACGTTACTTAATCGCCTGACTGGGTCTACGGTGCTTTCGCAGGACAAATTGTTTGCCACGCTCGATCCGACGACGCGCTCGTATCGCTTGCCCGGTGGTCGTGGTATGACCATTACCGATACCGTTGGCTTTATTCAAAAGCTGCCGCACGGTCTCGTTGATGCCTTTAAGTCCACGCTGTCTGAGGTCCTTGGTGCCGACCTGGTCCTTAAAGTTGTGGATGCCTCTGACGAGGACTACGAGCGCCAACTCGAGGCAGTCGATCGCGTTCTTGACGAGATCGGTGCCGGTGAGCGTTTGACGCTTACGGTGTTCAATAAAATTGACCTACTCGATAGCGTTGATCGATTGAGTTTCCGTCGTCGCTATCCCGAGGCCGTGCTGTTCTCGGCCCAAACGGGCGAGGGGCTCGACGATCTCGTCGACCGTATTGCTCGTGAGGCAGCTGCCACCGATGTGTTGCTCTCCGCTGATATCCCGTATCGCGAGGGCGCCCTCATTACGCTGGTGCATGAGCAGGGAACCCTTCTGCATGAGGAATATCTAGAGGACGGCGTTCGCATTGTGGCAAAGATGCCGGCCCGAATCGCGCCGCGTCTTGAGCGCTATCGTACGGAATAAACGAGCTCTAGCACGCCTAGAATGACAGGCTGATGGAGCAGGTAGAACGGTAAGGCATGCCGACCGAGGACTGCGAGTTCCGGGATGGGATTGGCGTATGCCCATGCTGGCGCTTCAAGGCTTGATGCTTGTGCTGCTTGGGCAGCAAAAAAGCCGGTAAGGTACATAAAGACAAACGGAATGAGCGGATAGTAGTCTCCCGAAACAAAACCCGGGCCCGGGAATCCAAGCCATGCCAGGTAGGGGAGTGGGTAGACCGCTTTTGGAATGCCCCAGGTTAGGGCAAAAAGAACAAGGCACGCTGCGATGCCCCACGAGCCCGGTATTTTTTGAAGTAACGGACGGGTGAGTGCAACCACTGCGGTGCACGCCGCCATGCAATAAATGATGCCAAAGTTTACCGAATCGTCGACTGATACCAGTGTAGTTGCAATCCATACGACCAAAGCTGCGGCCGCGTACTTGAGGGCGCGCTTAACGTTATTACGCGAGAGCGTGCACATCCAACCGGCGATAAACAAAAATACCCAGCTGATACTTGCGCGCCAGATATCCTGGAAAACCGTTTCGGTAAACCATGGCATATCCCATCCATATAGGTAGGCCAAATCGTAGCAGGCGTGAAAACCTGCCATCGACAGCATCGTAAACCCGCGGACGGTATCAAATATGGTGATGCGTTTTTGCATTACGAGAACCGGCGCATTAAACCGACAACTTTACCCAAAATAACGGGGTTCGTCGCGTAGATGGGCTCCATAGTGTCGTTCTCGGGCTGCAGGCGCACGCGCCCCTGCTCCTTGTAGAACGTCTTGACAGTCGCCGAGCCATCGATCATAGCCACGACGATTTCGCCGTTCATCGCGCTCTTTTGCTCGCGAACGATAATGTAGTCACCGTTGTAGATGCCGACATTGATCATTGAGCTGCCGTGCACTTCAAGGATAAAGGAGCCCTGGTCTGTGGCGATTTCGGTCGGGATGGTAAAGGTGTCCTCGATATTTTGTTCGGCCAGAATGGGAATCCCAGCCGCGACGCGACCGACGAGCGGCAGCGAGACCGTTCCGCGGGGCGCCGTGGGTTCATCGGATTTGGAAATCGAGACAGAGGATCCGTCCTCATCAAAGAGCTCTAGGGCGCGAGGCTTGGTGGCATCGCGCTTGAGCAGTCCTCGAGCCTCCAGGGCAGAGAGATGAGCATGCACCGTGCTGGGGGAGGAGAGGCCTACGGCCGATGCCATCTCGCGCACACTGGGCGGATAGCCCTTCTCCTGCTGATATTCCTTGATGAAATCGTAAATCTGCTGCTGACGCTTGGTAATTTTGCGAGCCATCAGGGGATCCTCTCTGCCAATGTCAAACAAATGTTCGATTTTTGCTTGACAGGAACAACTGTTCGAAGATAATAATAACCGAACATTCGTTCTCGCGCTAGACATTTTTGTCCGCGCGGCTTGATAAAACTGTTCTCAGCAAAACACGCGAGAGGAGAACATGATGAACGCAACGGATATGGTCCAGGGTAACCTTGCCCTTAAGCTCGAGGCCCCTGCGGCGCCGGCTTTCACGGTTGTCAAAGGCGGCCGATCTGGTTTCCAAACACTGCCTGGTAAGCCCTTTCGCAGCCAGTGCGTCGCCACGACTTCGGCCCCCGTTGCCCTGAAGGCCTCGACGATTGTCGCCCTGGCCGTTGCGTTCACGCTCTTCTTTGTACTTGCTACCTCGATCTTCAGCGCTCGTCACGCCGCATATGCCGAGTCGGCATCTAACGTTACCTTCGAGACCGTCCGTGTTCAGTCTGGCGATTCCTTGTGGTCGCTTGCCCAGGAGCATCCGATTGACGGTCTTTCCACGCAGGAGACCTCTGATATGATCCGCAACGTCAATCACCTGGAGCATGGCTCGCTCGATGCCGGTGCGCATCTTAAAGTTCCCGCACGTTCCTAAGATTTACGTACCGTCGCATGGTACCCTTGTAATCGTTTTAGAGGAGGTACCATGCGCTGTCCCAAATGCGGCAAGGCACATACCCGCGTCGTAGATTCCCGCATGCAGGAATCTAATAACACCATCAAGCGCCGTCGCGAATGCTGCTCATGTAATTATCGCTTTACGACATTTGAGCGTTGTGAAGACCCTATCGAGGTCATTAAGTCAGACGGAACCAGGCAACGGTTCGATCGCAATAAGCTGCTGGTCGGTTTGATGCGCGCCACGATCAAGCGTGATATCGATACTAAAAAGCTTAACGAGATCATTGACGATATAGAGGTCGAGCTTCGCTCCCGTACGCTTACGGCCGTTACTTCCCATGAGCTGGGCGACATGGTTCTTAAGCGCTTGGCCAAGATCGATAAAGTGGCCTACATCCGCTTTGCCTCGGTCTATCGCGATTTCAAAGACGTCGATGAGTTTCTGCAAGAGCTCGACAAGTTAAGGTGATTTCATGTCCAACATTACCGTTAACATTAAGCGTCTCGACCCAACCGTCGAGCTTCCCAAATACGCCCATCCTACGGACGCCGGCCTGGACCTGCGTTCCAACGAGGATTGCATTCTGAAGCCCTTTGAGCGTCGTCTGATCTCCACGGGCCTAGCTATCGCCCTGCCCGACGGCTACGCCGGCTTTGTTCAGCCCCGCAGCGGCCTGGCCATTAAGCAAGGCCTGTCCATAGTCAACACTCCTGGTCTCATCGACGCCTGCTACCGAGGAGAGCTCAAAGTCATCCTCATCAACCTAGACCCCACGAACAACATCCAAATCAACAAAGGCGACCGCATCGCCCAACTCGTCATCCAAGAAGTCCCCACGGTCAACCTCGTAGAAGTACAAGAACTAGACGAAACCGACCGAGGCAAAGGAGGCTTCGGCTCCAGCGGCGTAGCTTAGGGGCGCTCGTATCCCTCCCGCCCGCCTCTCCCACATATCATTCCATGCTCAAACATTCTCGCTTCGCTTCGCTCGCTGCGAAACTGCGCGTGGAACGATATAGGTAAGCCCCGGGCGGGCGGCTACTCGCTTGAAAATAATAATCATTCTTTCTGATAAGCCGATGCGACAAAGGGTTGGATCCTTTGTCGCATCGGCTTGCTGTATCTTTATTTTCCGGTTTCGCCTTTGCAGGTTCTAGTGGTGGGGAATCTGGTATATCTGCTAGTACGTTAACGCAGCTTACCTGTGGGAGGCCCCTATACATCGTCCCGCGCGCAGTTTCGCAGCGCAGCGAGAATGTTTGAGCACGGGATGATATATAGGCCCCCACAGGCAAGCGGACAGTCCGAAGCTAGCGGATATGCGCAGGTTTTCCGCCCCAGTAGAAGCGGCAGAATGCGCGTTTTCTTTTCTGGGGTTTGCCTATGAGTTCCATGGTGGCGATGGCGATGTCTTCGGCTGCGCGGGGGCGGCGTAGTACTTCGCCATTGATGAGCAGCGCCTTGAGTGACTCCGGGTGATCGTGGAGATGGCGCAGGGTTACGATGAGCTCTCGTGCCGTGGTGACGTGCATGCTGGCGCCCATGCCAGTGAGCATGGTGGTGTTGGCCTTTTCCTGGCCATAGGACTTGCCCAGCAGGATCATCGGCAGATGTGCGCATAGACACTCGGTGACCGTGAGTCCGCCCGATTTGAGGATTGCCAGGTCGCAGCCGTGCATGAGGGCCGCCATGTCGTCGACATAGTCCAACACCGTGACGTTCTCGAGCTTCATGGCATAGAAGAGCGTCTTCAGCCGGGTGGCATACTCCGCGTCTTTGCCGGGCAAAAAGACAAAGTGCATGTCTTCGAAGCTACGCAGGAAGGGGAGGGTGTGGTCCATCGCCGCGCGAAAGCGGACGTAAGGCTGAGGCAAGCTTGCACCGGCCATTACCAGCACGACAGTTTTGTCGGTGGGGAGGTTGAACTTGGCCAGCTCTTCCTCGCGATCGTAATCCGTGTCGAATCCGGCGCGAATAGGAATGCCGGTAATGCGAATCTTTGTCTCGGGCACCTTGCGCGGACGCAGCGTTTCGGCCATAAATTCGTTGGCAACACAGAATAGATCGGTGTCCTTGTGGGGCCACCAGCCCTCGACTTCGTAGTCGGTCGGGACGCAGATGACCGGATAGTCGATACCCGTAATTACGCGGGCGCCCACGGCAACGTTGGCTGCCGTGATGTGCGTTGCGACCACGGCTATGGGCCTGCGGCTACGAATATATTCGTTGAAGGCGGGGAACATAATTCGCGACCATGCCGTGCCGCCACCCCAGAGCAGATGTCCCGTAAGCGTATATCGCCAGGTCAGGTCGTAAATGGGGCGCGTGGCTCCCGTAAAAGAAGCAGCGGTTTTATTGCCGTCGAATTTAATACGTCCAAAATCAAGGATATCGAGCACTTCAATCTCAACATCCTCGGGGATGCCATTGGTGCCGCGGATGAGGTCGAATGCTTGCGCAATCGCATTTGCGGCGGCCTTGTGACCCGAGCCGACCGAGGCGTGCACGATGGTCACGAGAGGTTTTTGCTGAGTCAAGAGCGTGGTTTGCTCCGATTGGGGAGTGCTGTGCGTGAGCAGGGGAGCGTCGTCGCTCGTCTGCGTCTGATCCATCGATAACTCCCCTTCGACGTTGTAACACGGATTTATCATTGTAGTGCATGAGTGTCACGTTCACGTAAATTTGGGTATGAGCGCAAAGAACGACAACGTTTCGATGAGAGGACTCTTCATGACTACCGATCAGACAATCGATGTTGCGATCATCGGCGGCGGCCCTGCGGGCTATGCTGCCGCCATTTATGCGGCGCGTGCCAACCTGTCGACGACTGTCCTTGAGCAGGGCATGTCGGGCGGACAGATCGCCACATCCAACGAGATTGAGAATTATCCTGGCATTCCGCTACTGAGCGGTGCCGAACTTGGTGAGCGGTTCCAACAGCATGCTGAAGGCCTGGGGGCTCAGGTTGAATGGAGTATGGTAACAGGCGTCGATTACGATGCCGATGCGGCTCAATTTACCATCCATCATGATATGGGCGACACGGTGGCCAAGAGCGTCATTGCGTGCATGGGCGCCACGCCGCGTCCTGCGGGTTTTGTTGGCGAGGACACGTATCGCGGTCGTGGCGTTTCGTATTGCGCGACGTGTGACGGCATGTTCTTCCGTGGCAAGCAGGTCTTTGTTATCGGAGGCGGCAATTCGGCATGCGAGGAGGCGCTGTTCCTGTCCGACATTGCCAGCAGCGTGGCCATCGTGCTGCGTCGCGATCAGTTCCGTGCACCCGAGGGCGTTGTGAATAAGGTGCTTGCTAAGGACAATATTTCAGTTAGGTACCAAACTAGTATTGTTGAGCTTTCTGGTGAAGCGATGCCCACGACAATTACGTTTAAGGATAACGCAACCGGTGAAACGTATTCCGAGTCTTTTGATCCGGGCTCGTTTGGCATTTTTGTCTTTACCGGCACGCAACCTCATACCGAACTTGTCGAGCATCTGGTCGATCTGGGGCCCGATGGCGGCATCCTTACCGATGAGTCCATGGCTACCCGCACACCCGGCTTATTCGCAGCCGGCGATATCCGTACCAAGCGTTTACGCCAGGTTGTGACCGCTGTTTCGGACGGAGCCATAGCGGCAACCAGCGCATACGCTTTCCTACGCGAATAAGTACGATAATATATCTTATGTAAGGTTGCTATCTTTAAACAAAGTGGTTGGACGGTGCGTCAATGTGCTGTCTAACCACTTTTACTTAGCGGCTATGTGGTATGCAAAACTAGATAACCTAGAATACAATATAGAAAACGAACGGAGGCCTCTTATGAACCACGCTAAACATGTTATCCCGATGTCCGATACATCGGTCAGCATTAAGCCGGAGGATATTCAGCCGACGGTGCTGCCGGATGCATTTATTCAGTCCGATATGGTGGGAAAACTCAACGCGTTGAGCTTGCCACGCTATGACCAGCTGCCCAACGTAACGCTCTATCGCGATCAGGTTATTGAATATGTTGCGCTGTGGATGGAGCCGCTTTCGATTTGCGTAGAGCAGCCCGTTATCACGCCATCGATGATCAATAACTACGTGAAGGTCGGCCTCGTTCCTGCTCCGGTTAAAAAACAGTATGGCCGTGAGCAGATTGCGCGTCTCATCGCCATTTGTATCTTTAAGCAGGTGCTACCCATCGCTGCGGTTCAGGCGCTCTTTAATATTCAGCGCTTGAGCTACGACGCTCCGACCGCCTTTGATTATGTTGTCGATCAGCTTGAGGCATCGATTCGTGCGGCGTTTTCCGTCGAGCAGACTCCTGTGCCCGATACCGCACATCAAGTTACGCGCGAGTCGCTGCTCGTACGCAGTGCGGTATCGTCCTTTGTTTCGAAGGCATACCTGATGAGCTATCTTAAGTTCAATGGGTTTAATAGCTAACTGAGGTATAAGACGGGCGGGATAAGGGGCCAGTGGCCCCTTATCCCGCCCGCGCGTTTGACTAGTTGGACATTATCGGCCCGAAGCCACGCCCATGCCGTAACCGATGATGAGACCGTGCATCTCGGCGTAATAGGAATCTAGCCCGTTACAGGGCATGATGATAGTCTTGGAGCCTGGCCAGTGCTCCACAATGCGGTCGGCAAGCGCCTGGGCTCCAGCTTCGTTCTCAACGTGATCGATGATGACCTCGCCGCCAGTAAAGCCCTCGGCCTCCATGGTGTCGACAATCTTGGTGAGCATCTTCTTTTCGCCACGCGTGTGCCCAACGAGTTCAATTTCGCCCGCTTCGCTCGCCGTGCCCAAAATGCGGATATTGAGCTTGTTGGCAATGACCCCGGCTGCCTTGGGAATACGTCCAGCCTTCGCAAGGTTTTCGTAATTGCATAAACTAAAGAGGATTTTGCTGTTTTGCTCCAAGCTATCGAAATAGGCGCAGGCGTCTTCAAAGGAAACGTCCGGGTTGCTCGCAAGATAGCGGTCGAACAGCAAGAAGATCAGATCCATTTTGCCACCCGCGGCTCGCGAGTTAACCAAATGAATCTGGCGGTTGGGCTCCTCGGCAAGCACCATGTCACGTGCGGTGGCCGCGGCATTGTAGCTTCCCGATACGCCCTCCGAGATGGGCATGCAGATCGTCTTGTCGGCAAGCCTAAAGAGTTCAGCCCACTCCCCTACGCTTGGACAGGCGCTCGAAGAAGCGCTCGACTCCGCCTGCACGGCGCAATTGAGCTCGTTAACATCGAGCGAGAGGTCATCGACAAATTCGCGCTCCCCCACTCGGATCTTAAGGGGTGCAAATGCAAAGGTGGTATGAGGTGCGGTTGGTTGCCAATCGCGAAGATTGCAGCTCGAATCGGAAATAAGTGCCCAGCTCATTGAGGGTCCTTTCTAATTGTTCCCCAACAATTATAGCCATCTTTTTGATTGATTGAACAGCTATCTAGTTTTGAATACTAGATAGTCGTCCTGATCTTATGGCAAACGGTAAGGGAAAAAAAGAATGGGCCTCGTGACTCAAGATCGCGAGGCCCACGTTCGTTCGCTGCAGTAATAAATTAGTAGCGCACGAAAATGTAATTGTTGTTCATGCCAGCAGCGACGGAGCTGATGATGACGCCCGTTTTGTAGTCGGAAGCATGGATCATCTGACCATTACCGATATAGATGCCTGTATGGTAGGAGTTAACCACAACATCGCCAGGCTGGGGATCGGACACGCGGGTCCAGCCCATAAAGGTGCCCGTGGTGCCAAGGCGGCAATAACGGCCGGTGAGGCAGTAGCTTACAAAACCGGAGCAGTCAAAGCTGTTCGGTCCAATGCCGCCCCAAGAATAAGCATAACCGAGCTTGCTGTAGGCGCGCGAAACAACGGTACCACCGTCAACGGACTGGCTCGGTGCGGAAGGCGTCGGAGCCGGAGCGGGCGTCACGGGCTGCGGCGTGGGGGCAGGAGCGGGCGCGGGGGTGTTGTCACCGCCATTGTTGGTCGTGCCACCACCGTTGTTGGTGTTCTCGGTCGTACCGGCGGTGTCGTTGCTTACCGTGGCCTTTTCGGCGGTGCTGGCATTAATGCCAGCCTGAAGCGCGGCGTTGGCCTCGGCCTCGGCAGCAAGCTCGGCCTGCAGCTGTGAATCCAGGGAGTTCACGACACTCTGGGCCTCAGCCTGCTGGGCATTGAGCTCGTCGACCTTCTTCTGTGTCGCGGCGACGTTCTTCTCCTGCTCGGTTTGCTTATCGGTGAGCTGCTGCTTAAGGTCCTTGACCTCCTGAATGGTTTGGGCCTGCTTGTCGGACACCTTACCGTAGTAGAAGAGACGGTTGAGCATATCGCCCAGGTCGTCGACGCCCGTCAGAACCTGAAGAAGGCTCAGACCGCCGGTCTTGTACTCACCGGCAACGTAGTTGGAAAGCTTTGCCTGACCTTCGGCAATCTCTTGCTGCTTTTGCGTGATCTCGCCTGCAGTCTGATCAAGCTCCTGCGTCTGTGCGGAGAGTTCTTCATGAATTTGCTGGGTTTGGGTGCCAATCTGCTCGAGCTTAGTACGGGCGGCGGCAAGGTCGGATGCGGTATCGGCGTAGGCCGGAGCCACGAGGCCCAGGCCCAAAACACAAGCGAGGGTTGCCGTAGCAGCGCAGCGTGCCATGTTTTTGTGCGTATTTGCTGTGCGCATGTAGCTTCCTTTCCGGTATCTAAGGGTAGCGGCTAGTCCACCGTTACCAGGCTAAAGAGCTCAACGTCCTCGTTAGAAGGCGTGAGCTTCTTGCGCGGGTTTAGAAACGCAAGCTCAAGGATACAACCGTAGCCCACAAGCTTTGCGCCCATATCTCGCACCAGTTTACCTGTTGCCTCGACGGTTCCACCCGTCGCGACCAAGTCGTCCAGAATCAACACGGTATCTTTAGAGCTGATGGCATCGGCGTGGATCTCGATAGAATCCGTTCCATACTCGAGCTCGTAGCTCTCGCTTACCGTCTTGCGCGGCAGTTTGCCCGGCTTACGTGCGGGAACAAAGCCGGCACCCAGGGCGACGGCCACGGGCACACCGACCATAAAGCCGCGGGCCTCGGGTCCTACGACCTTGGTAATGCCCATGTCGGCAAAATGCTCGGCCAGGGCATCCACCATGGCCTTCAGGGCCTCGGGATTGCCAAAGAGTGGCGTGATGTCCTTAAAGACGACTCCGGGCTCGGGATAGTCGGGGATATCGACGATTTGAGATTCGAAGTCGTACATGGGTGACCTTTCATGGATTGCCGGGTGAACGGCGGTTATTTGCCCGTGTTAGCAGACGAGCTATGCGAGGGGACGACGACCTTGGACGGCTGCACGAGCGACTCGTCGTGCGCGGCAACCGCGGGGACGCTTGCCCCATCGCTTTTAGCCTTGGTGGATTCGGAACGCGCGATCTCCTCATCGAGGGCATCGATGTCAGCGTCCTCGACCACGGCGTTGAGCGACTCAAAGACACGGTTCTTGAGTAGCGCGGTGTGCACACCCTCGGTGAGGTCGTGCAGTTTCTTAAAAGCGCGCTCGAGCTTGGCGTCGCGCTCGTCATCGGAGCTATCCATGCCGAGCATGCTCACGAGAACCTGCTCAAACATCGAAGACTCGCGATTTGCCGACGATACGTACTGACGCAGGTTGCGCGGCTCAATGTGGAAGCGCGAAAGCTCCGAGCAGTAACGGATAATCGGGAAATCTCGGCCATCGACGAGCTCTCGGTTCTGTGGGCTCTTGATGATGCGGATAAGATCGTTCTCGGCAAGGGAGCGGATAAACGAAATCTCAACGCCGAGCATGTCGGGAATGGTCTCGATGGGATGCAACTTTTGCTTGGTTTCCTTGGGCTCCGTCTTAAGCGGAACATCGGACAGAAGACCCACCTCGTAAGCCAACGTGGACAGGTCCGTAGCGTTTTCCAAGCGCTGCTTAATGACGTTGAGCGGCATGTAGCGGGTCTTCTGCAGGTGCAGGATGACCTCGAGACGGTCAACGTCTTCTTTGGAGTACTGGCGATACCCCTTAGGCGTACGATGGGGGGTGATGAGCCCCTCATCTTCTAGAAATCTAATTTTTGAGTTCGATAGATCGGGGTATGCGCCTCGAAGTAGATTGACGACCTGGCCGATACTCAGATAGTTGCGTTCGGCCATTACCTACTCACCGGTTTCGATGCGCTCCGGCGTGCTCTCGTGATAGATGAGCGTGAACGTACCGATCTGAACGGAAGAGCCGTCGTGCAGCGGAGCACCGTTGACGATGGCGCCGTCGACCCAGGTGCCGTTGAGCGAGCCCAGATCCTCAATACGGGCGCCCAGGCCCTCACGAATAATGCGTGCGTGGCTGCGCGAGACGGTCATGTCGTTGAGGAAGATGCCGTTCGCGGGATCGCGGCCGATGGTGGTCACGTCGTCCTCGAGCTCAAAGGCAGCTCCGGTCTGCGGACCCTTGACGATGGACAGAACCGGAGCGGTGATGCGCACGTTGGCCATGAGGTCGGGAACGGTGACATCGCTCGAAGGAACGCGGAAAACGCAGGTAGCGTCCGCGGTCTTATCGTTCTGAGGCATATTGTTAACCTTGTTGTCCATGACAACCCCTATCTAACGCGGCCACGCCGCAAAGAATGTACCGTACGTAATCATACCCCAATGAATCAGTCTTCGATTTCGGGGTTGAGAAAGTCGATGTCCTCGTCCTCGGGATGCGCGATGGCCTGTTTAATGGCCAACCCTCCCTTAATGGAATAGATGACAGCGGTGAGCATGGAGAAGATGACGCCGCCATACACAAAGAAGATGCCGAGGGGCACCGAGCTGCCGTTGAGGCCCGGGAATGCCGTGAACGTGGCGGGCAGCAGATGCCAGCCGTCCACGACGGGAAAGCCCAACAACATGAGCGAGAAGCCGGTCATGAGCAGTGCCGTGGCAATCTTTCCGGGAAAGACGACGTCGATGGGGCGACGGTGGTAATGGCGCACGATGAGCGTGCCGATACCCAGATAGATATCGCGACCGATGATGAGCACGCAGACCCAGATGGGAAGCTCGCCGCGGACCACCAGGCCCAGCACGCCGGTAAACAGCAGCGCGCGGTCGCAGATGGGATCCATAACCTTGCCGAGCCACGAGACCGTTTTGGTCATGCGGGCAATCTGACCGTCCATCCAGTCGGTGGAAGCCGCGATGGCATAGATGACAATGGCAACGACACGGTTGTTGTCCGTCACGAACAGGTACAGGAAGACGAGCGTGAGGACCAGGCGCGTAAAGGTGATGAAATTGGAGATCGTAAAGATCTTATTCGACGGGTAATCGGAAGTGCCGATAAGCTCCTTTTTGATCTTCTTCTTGATGCCCACAGGACTCCCCCGCTGGTAAACGACAAAACTTTCGATACTATACCCGTTCTAGCGATGTCTATCCAGCGCGGCCATAGAGAGTCCAGACATATGGAGGACGGTATCGGGCGAGATGTTTATTGCTTTTGTGTACATCAGCTTCCAAATACGGCATTTGTCGGCATCTTTGGTGGCTGATGTACACGTTTTGATTCGGTGATTACATCGATCGGGAAAGTCGTTGCTTTAAGCAAATGCGTGTGGGTCGAGATTGGCTGGCGCCAAAAGAGCCCAACGGCCGTTACGGCTTCGTTAGAAACGCGCCCCAC
>CABSDO010000021.1 GCA_902476475.1 uncultured Collinsella sp.
AGCTGGCGCGCGGGCCGGCGGTAAAGGTGCCGCCAAGCGCCTCGACGCGCTCGCGCATGGAGCCGAGCCCCATGCCTTCCGCGGCGCCGCGGCTGCTCGCCTGGGTCCCGCCCGTCCCATCGTCGGTAACGATGAGCTGGTAAAACGACGGATGTTCCATGCACCGTACGGTGACAGCGTGGGCGCAAGCGTGGCGCATGGCGTTGGAAAGCGCCTCGCGCAGGACCGCCGCAAAACAGTTGGCGACGTTTGCGGGTGCATGCTCGGCCAAAACTTCAAGCTCAATCTGCGGGCCGCCGTCCGAGCGCGCGCCTTCAACAATGCGTTCGAGCTGCACGGAAAGGTCGACGGCGTTGTCGTTGAGCGCATGGACGCTGGTGCGCACAAGCTGGAGCGCCTCGTCAACTGTGCGTTTAACGTCGGCGAAATCGGCGGCGACGCCAGGCTCGTCGGCGTGGACCACGCGTAGGGCTTCGGCCTGCAGTGAGGCGCGCGTGAGCTGGTGGCCCACGTTATCGTGGATCTCGCGCGCGATGCGGGCGCGTTCGGCGAGCGTCGCGAGCTCGACTTCGTAGTCCTGGCGGTCGGCAAGGTCACGGTTGCGCGCTTCGAGCGCGAGGGCTCGTTCTTGCAGCTCGTCGCGGGTACGGCGCATGCGCTGCTGTTCGCGCTCCAACTGGGCGGTACGTAGCGATAGCAAGGTGGCGGCAACCGAAAGGATAGCGGTCAGCAGGAGCGTTCGGGTGGTGAGCGCGCCGCCGCGAAGGTCCGCGACAAGCGCGCAGACAAACACGGCGCCAATCGCCAGCGCGGGCCAGATGCGTTCACGGCGCACGCGTCGCGCGATGTCATAGAGGGCGAGAGGCGCAAACGGCACAAACGGCGGCACGAAGACAGCCGCGATGATGTAAGCGTAACTTGCGGTCTCGCTTGCGTGGCGCGTGCGTTCCCCCTGTGCGACCTCGGCCAGAGAGGTGGCAATAACGCCAAGGCAAAACGCCGCGACCGGGCGAGCGTCCACAGCAAGACCCATGGCGGCCGCAATGCAGCACGCCAGCACGATCGATTTGTCGAAAAGCCTGTTCATACGGGTATTGTACGCGAAGCAGCACGTGGTGGAGGGGCCGCCTACGCAACCGTGACATTCCTCCCACGCGGCAAAGCGGGGACGTCGGCGGGCCGCGCGACCGAGCCCCCGCACTCGTGACAAAGCTCACTGGTGCGCGCCGTCCGCTCCTGCGATGATGCAATCGTACCGGGCCGCAAGCAACAGAAGGGCCGCCTCATGACAGATATCGTCCACGTCGAAAACCTCGTCAAGCGCTATGACGACCTTATTGCGCTCGACCACTTTAACCTCAGCATCGCCCCCGGCGAGATCTTTGGCCTGCTGGGCCCCAACGGCTCGGGCAAGACCACGTCCATCAACTGCATCCTGCAGCTGCTCGCCTACGACAAGGGCACCATCGAGCTGTTCGGCGAGCCCATGACGCCCGCCCGCTACGACCTCAAGCGCCGCATAGGCGTGGTGCCGCAACAGGTGGCGGTGTTCGACGAGCTCACCGTGCGCGAGAACATCGACTATTTCTGCAGTCTCTACGTCAACGACCGCAAACGCCGCCGCGCGCTGGTGGACGATGCCATCGACTTTGTCGGGCTGGGAGACTTTACCAAGTTTCGCCCCGGCAAGCTCTCGGGCGGCCTGGCGCGTCGCCTCAACATCGCCTGCGGCATCGCGCACAAGCCCGAGCTCATCTTCTTTGACGAGCCCACGGTGGCGGTCGACCCACAGAGCCGCAATGCCATCCTGGAGGGCATCTGCCGCCTGCGCGACGAGGGTGCCACGGTGGTGTATACCAGCCATTATATGGAGGAAGTCGAGCAGATTTGCAGCCGCATCATGATCATGGACGGCGACCGCGTGCTGGCGCAGGGCACCAACGACGAGCTCAAGCGCATGATTCAGATGGGCGAGCGCGTGACCGTCGAGGTCGGCGCCGTCGAGCCCGCTACGGTCGAGCGACTGCGCGCCCTCGAGCACGTGCTTTCGGTCGAGCTGTCCGGCGGCGAACTCGTCTGCACCTGCGAAGCGAGTCCGCACAACCTGGTCGACATCCTTGACACGCTTCGCGCCGCCGATGTGGCACTCGGCCGCGTGTGGAGCGAGCCACCGACCCTCAACGACGTGTTCCTCGAGATCACCGGCCGCGAGCTGCGCGACTAGGGGGCAGCCATGTTCAACACCATCATCACCACGGTCAAGACGCTGCTGCGCCGGCCGAGCACGTGGGTCTGGGGCGCTCTCTTTCCCATCGCGCTTTCCACGATGTTCATGTTTATGTTTGCGAACCTCAGCTCCGACGGCACGGTCGACCCGGTTCCGGTGGCCGTCGTAGCGGATGAGGCCTGGGACGCTTCGACTTTTAAGAACGTGGCGACGTCGCTTGCCAAGGAAGGCGACGACCAGCTGCTCGAGATCCACGAGTGCGAGGATGTGACCGCCGCGAACCGTGCGCTCAAGGCCGGCGAGGTCGCGGGCATCTATACGGTCGACGCTGCGGGCACGCCCAAGCTCATGCTGCTTTCGAGCTACGGCAGCTCGCGTGCCTCGTCGGTACTCACCGACCGCAGCATTCTTGAGACGGTGGCGAGCTCGTATACGCAAAATGCTGAGCTTATGGCGCAGATTGCCCAGAACGACCCGGCGGCGCTCGCCGACCCGGAGGCGGTTGCGCGCGCTCTATCGCTCGAGGGCGGTACCCGCCGCGTAAGCCTGACACGCACCACGCCCGATGGCACGGTCATCTACTATTACGCGCTCTTTGGCCTGGTAGCGATGATGTCTGCGGAGTTTGCCGCCTTGAGCGTCGTCGACCTGCAGCCCAATCTGTCGGGCCTTGGCGCACGTCGCTGTGTGGGCGGTCTTTCCAAGACGGCATCGCTGACCGGCATCTTTGTCGGCTCGTGGCTGGTCTCCTTTGCCTCGATGACGATCGCAATCGGCTACGTGCGCCTGGTCGTGGGCGTCGACTTTGGCGGGCGCGAGGGGCTGTGTTTGGTGGGCGGCGCCGCTTCCGCGCTTGCCGCCACGGGCCTGGGGCTCTTTGTGGGCACGCTTCCCGTTAAGGGCGGCAAGGCGTCCAAGTCCGGCATCCTCACGGGCTTTGCTACCACGTGCGCCCTGTTCGCCGGCCTCTACGGCGAGCCGGCGATGGCGCTTGCCGACGACGTCGCCCGCGCCTGCCCGGCCGAGTGCTGGTTCAACCCCGTCAAGCTCATCTGCGACATGTTCAACCGCCTGTATTTCTTTGAGGACCTGGGCCCCTTTGTCGTTCGCGCCGGCGCGCTGGTCCTTATGGCATTGCTGTTCGTTGCCGCCGCTACGCTGATCTTTGGAAGGAGTCGCTATGAGCACCTTTAAGACCGCGCTTCGCATGGCGCTGGCGCACCCGTTCTACCTGCTCATCTATACGGTGTTCATCTCGCTCATGGGCGTATTCATCGCGGCATCGGTGAGCTGGAACTCGTCGCAGCTCACCGAGTACAAGCCCTACGATGCCAACGTGATCGTGGTCGACCGCGACGACAGCGACCTTTCGCGTGCGCTTACCAAGCATCTGGGTTCGCGTTTTGAGCTGGTCACGGGCATCGGCGACGATACGTACGACCTTGCGGACGCGCTCTCCAAGAGCAACAGCGCCAAGGGCAGCGCCGACTGCGTGTTCTTTATCCCGGAGGAGTTTGAGGACGACCTCGTTGCGGCTGCCCGCGCGGGGGAGGCCCTGCCCAAGCTCGACGTGACCTACGGTTCCGGCACCATGGCGGCGGCGCTTTCGTCTGCCGAGGCCTCGCGCTGGATCTCGCTCGCGGGCGCTGCGGCGGCGCTTGAGCCCGCTGCTTCTAACGGCGACGTTGCCAAGGCCGCCGAGCATGCCGCTGCAAAGCGCGCGGAGGTCCAGATCGAGCAGGTCAAGGTCGACTCGACGGCTGCCGCCACGCTCGAGTCGTATTTCAACTTTGGCGCGTACGCGATTATCTCGTCGGTCATCGTATCGGTGGGGTTGGTGTTCTCGGGCATGAACGAGCCCGAGCGCGTGCGTCGTATGGATGCCGGCCCGGTCTCCGAGCGCCAGCGCTCGCTTGCCGTGTTCGCGGCTGCCGCAGTGCTCACCGTCTGCATCTGGTTTGTGTCGAGCATGATGGGCGTCGTGGGCTTTGCCGGCGCGGTTGCCGAGGTCGGCGTGGGTCGTGTGTGCCTGGCGCTGGCGGCGACGTTTGCCCTGGCGTGCACGCCTCTGGCCGTTGGCTTTGCGCTGTCGAGCTTGGGCGCGCGCGAGGAGCTGCTAAACGGCGTGGGCAACCTGCTTGGCATGCTCATGACGTTTTTGGGCGGCGCTTGGATGCCGCTGTCGCTGATGGGCTCGGCCGTGCAGACGGTGGCGCACTTTGTGCCGACGTATTGGGTGAACGACGCGATTGGCAAGGCGCTCGCTTCGGATCTGACGTCCACCGTGTTGGGTGACATCGCCTGCGACCTGGGCGTCACCGTGCTCTTCGCCGCCGCCATTGCCGCCGTAGGCCTGGCTCTCGCACGCGCCAAATCCCGCGCCTAGTCTGAAATAAATCCTAGGCCTCGCCCCAAAATAGTTCGCCAAGGTTTACTATTACGTTCATAAAGTAGTACGAGGCTAACAATGGGGGATACCATGGCAACGCAGGAAGCCTATGTCCAGGTCAAGGATCTCAAAAAGCACTACGGCGACGGTGATGCGCACCTGACGGTACTCGATGGCATCGACACGTCCATCAATCGCGGCGAGATCTGCGTCATGCTGGGACCCTCGGGCTCGGGCAAGTCGACCTTTCTCAACCTGATCGGCGGCCTGGAGGATGCCGACGGCGGCTCCATCATGGTGGACGGCTGCGACCTCACGGTGCTCAAGCCTGCCGACCTGGGCGAGTATCGCCGCCGTGAGCTGGGCTTTGTCTTCCAGTTCTACAACCTGGTGCCCGACCTCACCATCAAGGAGAACATCGAGGTCACGGCGCACCTGTCCAAAAACCCGCTCAATGTCGACAACCTGCTGCGTTCGCTGGGCCTTTACGAGCACCGCAACAAGTTCCCGCGCCAGGTCTCGGGCGGCCAACAGCAGCGCTGCGCCATCGGCCGTGCGCTCGTCAAAAACCCGGGCCTGCTGCTGTGCGACGAGCCCACGGGCGCGCTTGACTATAAGACGTCCAAGGAAATCTTGCAGCTCATGGAGGATGTCAACCGCACCTACGGCTGCACCATCATCATTGTCACCCACAATGCCGCCATCGCGCGCATGGCCAATCGCGTGCTGCGCCTGCACGACGGGCGCATCGTCGCCGACGAGCTCAACGAGTCGCCCGTTGCGGCCGCCGAGCTCGATTGGTAGGCGGCGCCATGACACCTCTCGCAAAACGTCTCCCGCGCGAGCTGCGCCGCAATATCGGCAAGTACCTGGGCATCTTTTTGCTTATGTGCGGAAGCATAGCCCTCACGTCGGGCTTTTTGCTCGCAGCGCATTCCATCGGCTGCCTTATCGACGACATGCGCGATGCGTACACGATTGAGGACGGCCGCGTGACCACCTCCTTCGAGGCTACCGATGATCAACTCAAGGCCGCCGAGGACGCGGCCGACGACGTCGGTGGCGTCACGCTCTACAAGAATTTCTCCATCGACGCCATCATCAAAAAGGCGACCGGCGACGACGGCACCAAGCGCACGCTGCGCACCTACACGCACCGCACCAAGGTCGATATCGCGTCCTACTGTGAGGGCAGGCAGCCCAAGACGGACGATGAGGTAGCCATCGACCGTGTCTTCGCCACCAACAACGACCTCGCCGTGGGCGATAAGGTCGAGCTTGAGGGTCGCACCTACACCATCTGCGGCATCATGACCCAGCCCGATAGCCAGGCGCTGTTCCTCAACAATTCGGACTTTACGGTGAACACCATCACCTATGGCGTGGCCGAGGTCACCGATGCCGGCTTTGCCGCGCTCGAGGATGCCGGCGGCGCGCCTGGCTATACGTACTCCTTCACCTTTACCGATCGCGACCTCTCCACTGCAGATCGCACCGATGCCGAGCAAGATATGGTGGAGGCGCTCGCCGATGCCGATGCACGCGTGGATGACCTCATCGACGCCGATTCCAACCAGGGCATTGGCTATGCGCGCGACGACGTGGACGGCGACTCCATGATGTGGATGACGTTGCTCGACATCATCATCGTGATCATGGCGTTTGTCTTTGTGGTCCTTACCGATGCCACCATCGAGGAGGAGAGCGCCATCATCGGCACGCTGCTCGCCAGCGGCTATCGTCGACGCGAGATCGTGCTGCACTACCTGGCACTTCCCGCCATCGTGGGCGTGGTCGCGGCGCTTTTGGGCACTGCGCTCGGCGTTGTGTTCTTTACCGAGCCCATGCGCAGCCTCTATTACGGGTCGTACAGCCTGCCGCCCTTCCAGGTGTACTGGAGCTGGGAGATCTTTGTGAAGTGCGCCGTGGTTCCCGCCGCCGCGCTCATCCTCATCACGCTGGTGGGTCTGCTTCGCAAAATGGGCAAGACGCCGTTGCAGTTCCTTCGTCACGAGGCGAGCGGCAAGTCGGGTACCAAGCGCGGTCTGCAGCTGTCGGAGCGCATGGGCTTTGTCTCGCGCTTCCGCCTGCGCATCTTCCTGCGCAATTTGGGCAACTTCGCCACGCTCTTCGTGGGCATCGCGTTTGCGTCGCTGCTACTGCTCTTTGGCCTGGCGATTCTGCCCACGATGACGCACTATGCGGACAACCTCGAGACGAGCCTGGTCGCCGAGCACCAGTACACGCTCAAGGCGCCGCTGGAGCTCGAGGGCACCGCCGAGGAGCGCGAGCAGTGGTCGGCACTCGAGCGCTTGCAGTCGGTTGACGGCGCGCTGCTTTCTGCCGCCCAGGATGCCGATGACGAGCTTGACGACGCGGCCAATGCGGCGCAGACGGCAGCCGATGCCGCGACCGCATCTCCGTCTGCCGAGAGCCTGACTGCGGCGCAGGATGCGCTTGCAAACGTCCAGGACAAGAAGGATGCGCTCTACGCGCGCCTTGACGATCTTGCCGATGCCCTCGGCTGCAACCGCGACGAGGCTATCGACCTGATCGACAAGGCCTCTAAGATCGACACTGACAACGACGATATCCACCCGGTCAATACAACCGACAACGGCGCGGACACAATCGCACAGGCCGAGAAATACGCCGTTTACCAGCTGCAATACGACCGCGGCGATGGAAATGGGCAGGAGACGATTTCCGTCTACGGCATCTCGCCCGATTCGCGCTATTGGAAAGACCTCAACGTTGGCGATGGGCGCGTCGTCTTTGGCGGCGGCCTGCTCGACAAGTTTGGCTGGAGCGAGGGCCAGAAGGTCACGCTCATCGACAAGTACGAGGGGGAGCATTATTCCCTTGAGTACGCGGGCAAGGACTGTGCCTGGGGCTCCAAGTCGGACATGAATATCTATATGAGCATCGAAGACTTTAACGAGCTGTTCGACAACGATGCCGCCTACTTTAACGGCTATGTGAGCGACGAGAAGCTCGACCTCGACGCGCGCTACTTTGCCGGCGACACCACGCCCGACGATATGCGCGCCGTGGGCGACCAGTTCATCGGCATGATGAGCAAAATGATCGGAATGATGATCGGGCTCGCGGTGTTTATCTTCCTGCTGTTTATGTACCTGCTGACCAAGGCGGTGATCGACCACAGCGCCCGTTCGATCAGCTACATGAAAGTCTTTGGCTATCGCGATAGCGAGATCTCGCATCTGTACATCCGCTCGATCACGCTGTGCGTGGCGGCGTCGCTCGTGCTGAGCCTGCCGGTCATTATTGGCTCGCTCACGGCCATCTTCCGCTCGATGCTGCTCGCCTACAACGGCAATATCGAGATCTACGTGCCCGCTTGGTCCATGGCTGCATGCGTCGGCATTGGCTTTGCGACCTACCTGGTCGTGGCGCTGCTACACACGCGCTCCATCAAGCGTGTCAGCCTGGCCGAGGCACTCAAGGTGCAGGAGTAGTCATCGGGGACAGTCTTTGCCGATTCGCCGGTTCGCCGGCCGTGCTGGCAAGGATTGTCCCCAGCTGCCGGCAGGAAAGGAACGTCCCTAGCTGCCAGGTGGCGAGGCGCTCATTTAAGTCCGTCCCCAATGACTAGGTGCCGTACTTGACTTTAACTCTGCTTTAACTGGTACCATCCTCTATGTCTGTAACGCCATATAGACCGAGGGGATATATCTATGACTGCAACTGCACCCGCAGCACCCGCTAAGGTGTACTTCACCAACTTGCGCACGCATGCTCGCGAGAGCCAGCTCGACAAGCTCAAACGCCTTATTCGCCGCGCCGGAATTGAGCAGATCGACTTTGAGAACAAGTTCGTCGCCATCAAGATTCACTTTGGTGAGCTGGGCAACCTGAGCTTTTTGCGCCCCAACTACGCCCGCGCCGTCGCGGACGTGGTGAAGGAGCTGGGCGGCAAGCCCTTCCTCACTGACTGCAATACGCTCTATGTCGGTAGCCGCAAAAACGCGCTCGAGCACATCGACACCGCCTACCAGAACGGCTTTACCCCGTATGCCACGGGTTGCCAGATCATCATCGCCGACGGCCTCAAGGGCACCGACGAGGCGCTCGTCCCGGTCGAGGGCGGCGAGTACGTGCACGAGGCCAAGATCGGTCAGGCGCTCATGGATGCCGATATCGTGATCAGCCTCACCCACTTTAAGGGTCATGAGCAGGCCGGTTTTGGCGGCGCCATGAAGAACCTGGGTATGGGAGGCGGCAGCCGTGCCGGCAAGATGGAGCAGCATGCCGCCGGCAAGCCGAACGTCTCGACCGAGCACTGCGTTGGCTGCCGTGCCTGCGAAAAGATCTGCGCGCACAACGCTGTCTCGTTCGACGGCACCCGCGAGCGCGAGCTTGCCAGCGGCGCTACTCGCACGGTGCACGTGGCCGCTATCGACCACGATCGCTGCGTGGGCTGCGGACGCTGCATTGCGGCATGCAACCAGGACTGCATCAAGCCCGGCTATGACGCCGCGGCCGACGTGCTCAACTGCAAGATCGCCGAGTATACGAAGGCCGTTGTCGACGGCCGCCCGAGCTTCCATATCTCGCTTGCCATGGATATCAGCCCCAACTGCGATTGCCATCCCGAAAACGATACGCCTATCGTCAACGACATCGGCATGTTCGCGAGCTTCGACCCGGTCGCCATCGACCAGGCCTGCGCCGATGCTGTCATGGCATCCGAGCCGCTGCCCAACACCGAGCTCACCGATAGCGCGGCCAAGATGGAGCACAACCACGAGCATCTGGAGGGCGAGCAGGCTAAGGACCCCTTCTGCATCACGCATCCCGACACCGACTGGCGAGTGTGCATCGCGCATGCCGAGAAGATCGGCCTGGGCACGAGCGAGTATGAGCTCATCGAGGTCAAGTAGCGCCTAGCTATTGGACAAAATAAGCGCCTTTGTAGCACAACGTTAGTAAAAGCCGCCCGTGAGCACAGTGCCCACGGGCGGCTTTTTGGAAGTGCTAGGGGGTCAGATAGACCAGTAAACCGTCCTATTTCCTAAAAATACTCGTCGAGGAAGTTGTCGACCGTGTTCCAGTAGAGTTCGGGGTCGACCTGCGCGCTCTTGGCGTGGGTGGCGCCATGGACGGTGAGCTTTTGCTTGACCTTGCTGGCGCACGCGTCGTAGTTTTGGTCGAGCATGCTGTACGGCACAAAGGTGTCTTGGTCACCGTGGATAAACAGCATGGGAACCGTCGCGCGCTTGAGTTGCTCCACACTGCTCGCCTTATGAAAGTCGTAGCCCGCGCGCACGTTGCACACCAAGTTTGCTACATCGAGCAAGGGAAAGCTGGGCAGGCCGAACACGTCCTTGAGCTGCAGAGAAAACTCGTCCCAAACACTCGTATAACCGCAGTCCTCGATAATGCATTTCACGTTTGCGGGCAGAGACTCCCCCGCGACGTTCATGGCGGTTGCCGCACCCATCGACTCGCCAAAGACCAGGATGCGCGCCTCGGGGTCAGCCTGAACGATTTGCTCGATCCATGCGACGATGTCGAGGCGCTCGGGCCAGCCCATGCCGATATAGTCGCCGCCGGAGCGCTCGTGGGCGCGGGCGGCGGGTGCGAGTACGTTCATGCCGCGGTCGTGGAATCGCTTGACGTATCGGGCCATACCGATGGGCTCGTTGGTATATCCATGCAGGCAGACGGCGTAGTCGTGTGTGCTCTCCGACGCAGCAAAATACCAGGCGGCAAGCTCGGTCCCGTCGTCCGCGGTGAGGCTGCTGCTCTCGCGGTTTTCCTTAAACCACGCCCGTGCCTCGCCCTCCTCGGCGTCCATCTGCTCGCCCTTTTCGGCGTCCTTGCCGTCCTGCATCATCTTCATGGTGTAGGGCGCTTGGGGATTCAGGGCAAAGTCGAACAAGAAGTTGCCGGCAAACCCCAGCAGCGCGACAACGAGCACCAGCGCAACGACGCCGGCTATCTTGAGCTTTCGATGGGAACGTGCGTTTTGAGACATAAGAAGCTTTCCTATAAGATGTTAATACATCAACATTTAATGCAAGCGCATTATGGACGTTCGCCGTTGATGCGTCAACAGACAAAGAATGGGTAAACAAAGGGTCACGTATGGTGCAAATTTCGCACGTACCTAGACGCTTTGATATAGTGTTGAGAACTCTTTACGTTGGAGGATGTAACCGGCATGTCCGATTCGAGCGACAGTTCTAAGCCGCGACCCAAGACCGCGGCCGTTCCACACTACACGGTGGGTGAGGAGATCATGAACTCCGTCACCCATGGTGTCGGCTGCCTGCTGGGTATCGCGGGCCTGGTGCTCCTGATCGTATTCGCCGCCCTGCGCGGCGGAGGCCCGGCCCACATGGCCGCGGCGATTGTCTATGGCGTCAGCATTATCCTCGAATACCTAGCCTCCACGCTCTACCACGCGATTCAGCCCGCGCGCGCCAAGCGCGTGTTTCGCATCATCGACCACAGCTGCATCTACCTGCTCATAGCCGGCAGCTATACGCCGTTTTGCCTTATCACGCTCGCAAACGACGGCGGCGCTGTGCTGTTCTTTGCCGTATGGGCCATCGCCATTATCGGCATCGCCCTCGAGTGCTTTATGCGCGAGCGTCAACCGCACTGGGTAAGCGGCCTGGTCTACCTGCTGATGGGCTGGCTCGTTGTCTTTAAGCTGCCCGAACTTGTGTCGCTGCTCAACCCCGTGCCACTTGCCCTGCTCGCCGTCGGCGGCGTGTGCTACACCGCGGGCGTGCCGTTCTATATCGCCAAAAACGTGCGCTACCTGCACAGCGTGTTCCACCTGTGGGTGCTCGCCGGCAGTATCTTCCAGTTCATGGCGGTGATCCTCTTCGTAATCTAGCGACCACGCCTGCGCGCTCGCGTCCTTGTTTGGGCGCCGGTGCAATTGCCGTATCCGCCGTCAACGTTTTAATCCGACGTCCCGAATCTTGGAGGTTCGAGAAACTCCCGATGGACATAACCATCTCCCTTATCACCACCCTCGTTTTGACTCTCATCAACGGCTACTTCTCTATGTCCGAGATGGCGCTCACCACGGCCAAGCGCGCCGTGCTGGAGCACGAGGCCGAGGAAGGCGACAAGCGCGCCGAGCGTGCCATTAAGCTGGCTGCCGACTCCGACCAGCTGCTCGCCACCATCCAGGTTGCCATTACGCTCGTGGGCTTCGCCTCGTCCGCCGTCGCCTCGACGAGTCTGTCCGACCCGCTCGCCACGTGGCTCATGAGCTTTGGCACCGCGCCGCTCTCCGCCATCGCACGCGGCCTGGCGCCGGTCATCATCACCGTCGCGGTCGCCTTCGTGTCCATCGTGATTGGCGAGCTTGTGCCCAAACGCATTGGTCTGGCCAATGCCGAGGGCGTATCCAAGCAGGTCGTGGGACCGTTGTCGTTTTTCCAAAAGATCGCCCGTCCGCTCGTGTGGCTGACCGGCGCCTGCTCCGATGGCCTGGCCCGCATCCTGCGCATCAAGAGCGCCGACGACCGCCAGAACGTCTCGGAGGAAGAGATCAAGTACATGGTCTCGGAGCAGGACGACCTGCTCGACGAGGAAAAGCGCATGATCCACGAGATCTTCGACCTAGGCGACACCGTTGCCCGCGAGGTCATGGTGCCGCGCGTGGACACCACCATGTGCGAGGACGACGAGACGGTCGCCGACGTGTTGTCCACCATGCGCCAGACCGGCTTCAGCCGCATCCCCGTCTATCACGAGGACCCCGACAACGTCGCGGGCATCGCGCACATCAAGGACCTGATCCAGCCCGCGCTCGACGGCAAGGGCGACCAGCCCATCGCCAGCTATTTGCGCGACGCCACCTTTGTACCCGACACCAAGGACATCCTGCCGCTGCTGTCCGAGATGCAGACCTCGCACGACCAGATCGTGGTGGTCGTGGACGAGTACGGCGGCACGGCCGGCATCATCACCATCGAGGACATCGTCGAGGAGATCGTCGGCGAGATCGAGGACGAGTTCGACCCCGACAACAAGTATCTCACGCGCCTTTCGCGCCGCGAGTGGCTCGTTGATGGGCGTTTTTCGTGCGATGACGCGATTGAGCTTGGTTGGCCGCTCGAGGAAAGCGATGATTATGAGACCATCGCCGGCTGGATTTTGGAGCTTTGCGACTCGGTGCCCGACATCGGAGAGGTGTTTGAGGTTGCCGGGTACAAGTTTAAAGTGCAGTCGATGCGTGGCCAGCGCATCTCGCTCATCCGCGTGATCGCTCCGGCCGAAACCGATAAGAAGGATTCCGAGTCTTCGGCAGAGAAGCCGGCGGCGTCGGGTGCGGGCTCTGTGGACCCGCACGACGGCGACGAGTAGGACAAGGAAGAGTAGGGGAGAGTTATGGCAGGCCTGTTCAACATCCTTAAGGTCACCGTCAGCGAGGACAAGATCTGCGCGCATGTGCTGGTGAACCCCGGCATGCCGCTCATGACCTCGGAGGATATCGAGGCCACGGCGCGCGTGTATTACCTGGTGCCGGCGATTGCCAAGCACCTGTGCCTGGGTGATTCCGGTCGCGAGTTCCAGGACTGCATGGGCCAGACCGAGCTTTGCCATCTGCTTGAGCATGTGACGGTCGAGCTCATGAACGAGACCGGTCTTGCCAGCAGCATCTCGTGCGGCCGCACGCGCGTAAGCGAGCACGACGAGCGCGTCTTTGAGGTTGAGCTTTCGTGCCCCGACGACGCGCTGGCCATCGGTGCGCTGTCTTCGGCCACCTTTATGATGGACTGGGCGTACCTGCACGCCGACCAGCCTGCCCCCGACGTGGAGGGCACGGTCGCGGGCCTGCGCAACCTGGTGCTGGGCATGCGCGCCGAGGCCGAGGGCAAGGATCCTCACGAGGCCGTCGCCGCTGCGAACGGCGAAGATGCCGCCGAGGGCGAGGGCGCTGACGAGGGCGATGTGCCGGTCGATGCCGAGCCCGTTGCCGATGCGACCGCCGAGCCCCAGGGCGTCCCCAACTTTGACGACGAGCCCCAGGTGGCGATTGATACCGAGGGCGCGGTTGCCGAGAACCACGAGGCCTCCGCTGCCGTCTTTGGCGGTGCTGCGACGGTTCCGGCAGGACCTGCGCATGAGGGCGGCCTGCCGCTCGTGGACGGCGCCGGCGAGGACCCGGGTGCCACGGTGGCCATGCCGGCTATGCCCCAAGAGTAGGCCTACGCGTTTATCACCATCACGTACCTGCGCCTTTGCCGTACGCAGATGAGCGGAGCGGCAAGTGATGCGCTGCGGGTATAATGGACAGCATTCAAACGGTGGGCACCGACGTGCCCGCAGGAGAGGAATGATCATGGGTAAGACTTTCAGCTTTGTCTCCGGCGCACTTTTTGGTGCCGCTGCCGGCGCTATTGTCGGTGTTGCTCTGGCCCCGCGCTCGGGCGCCGAGACCCGCGCCATGGCTGCCGATATCGCCAACGATGCCTGGGACAATATGCGCGACACCTACGAGCACAGCGCCGAGGAGGCCCGTGCTGCGGTGAATGACTTTGGCCCGATGGTCGACGCCAAGACCGACGACCTGCGCGCCAAGGTCGACTTGGCCCGCGAGCGCATGGACCAACTGCGCGAGCAGCTCAACGATGCCATCTCGGGCGGCAACGTGACGCCTGCCGCCGACGTCGTGGTCGAGAACGCCGTCGAGGCTGATACCGAGGCTGCGGAGCCCTCGACCGAGGCATAATGCGCGCCGGGGATTTTGTCGGCGCCAAGATCTATCGCAAGCCTACCGAGGACAAGCGCACCAAAAAGGACGGCACGCCGCGCAGCCCTAAAAAGCTCGGAAAGATTCACTTTCCGGTCTTTACCCCGGGCGGTACGCGCGTGGTCGGCTTTATGGTCCGCCAGTCCGATATCGCGGGCATGATCGAGCGTCCCGACCGATTCGTAGCGCTCGACGCCATTGGTGTCTACGAGGGCGCCATTGCGGTCGATGACGTCAAGGACACGTACGATGCCGCCGCCGCCAAGCGCCTCGGCATCAACCTGGACGATTGCATCATCTGGGTCGGTATGGACGTGCGCACGGAATCAGGCGACGTCGTGGGCTATTGCTCGGACGTTGAGTTCAAGCCACGCTCGGGCATCGTGCAGGCATTCTATGTGACCGCCGGTGCTGCTTCGAGTGTTTTGGTTGGTGACACGCAGGTGCCGCCGACGATGCTGCGCGGCTACGAGAACGGCGCGATGGTCGTCTCGGACGAGGTCAAGTCGCTCGGGTATTCGGGCGGTGCGGCTGCCAAGGCCGCCGAGGCCAGCGTCGTGGTGGGCGACAAGGTCAAAAAGGGCGCCAAGGTGCTCGACGACAAGGGATCGGTCGCCGTGGACAAGGGCAGCCGCGCACTGGGCAAGCAGCTCGGCAAGACGCGCGGCATGTTCAAGGCATTTAAGGACGAATACCAAAAGGCGAGCGGAGGCTCGTCAAAAGCTACAAAATAGCGACGTACCAAATGATGGGAGGCAAGCCGGAGACCTGTTGCTCCGGCTTGCTGTGTTTATGGGGGAGGGCGCATGCGCCAAAACGGATCCAACTTAAACGGGCGCTCGGGTGCGCGTCCGACGGCGCGCCGCGACCTGGGGCAGCTGCCCAGCGGTCAGCGCAAGCGTCACCGTAAGCCCGGTGCGATGTACCTCAACCATAGCCGCGGGTTTAGCGACCGCAGTGCGCGCATCGGCAACAGCCGTACGCCCCGTCGTTCGTCTCGCCTGCCCTACGCGCTCATCGCCGTGGGTTGCGCGCTCGTGCTGTTTATCGCTGCCGTCGTGGGCTACGTCAACCGCAGTGTGGACGTGGAGCTCAACGGCCAGAAGACCGCGGTGCGTGTGGGCTCTACGCTGCAGAATCTCATCGACGACCAGGAGTTGACTGACACCTACGACGCAGGCGACCTGCTGGCCGTCGATGACAGCGTGCTCAAGCGCCATGGGGGCGAAAAGCTGTCGGTGAAGGTCGACGGCAAGCGCGTGAAGCAGGGCAAATGGGATAGCCGCGAACTTGAGGGCGGCGAGAAGGTGACGGTCAAGGATGGCCGTAACACCTACGAGAAGCACGAGGTTCAGGCTACGGTTATCGAGCCCAAGCTCAAGGTCGAGGGCACGGGCGCTATCGAGTATGTGCAGACGTGGGGTGTCCAGGGCCGCTCCGAGGTGTGGGTTGGTGAGCAGTCGGGCAAGACGCAAGACCGCGGCGAGGTTGTGCCCGCCACCGATTGCGTCGTTGCGTGCGCCAGCGTGGCGCCCAAGGGCAACAAAAAGTACGTGGCGCTGACGTTTGACGAGGGTCCGAGCGGCGCTACCAAGCAGATCTTGCAGGTGCTCAAGGAAAAGGGCGTCACCGCGACGTTCTTCCTTTCGGGCGATGCGGCCGAGGCCTCGCCTGCCACGGCCAAGGCGATTGTCGATGCCGGGTGCGAGATCGGATCCAACAGCTACAGCGACGATTCGCTCAAGGGTCAGGACCGTGAGGCGGTACGCGAACAGATCACGAAAGGCACCGATGCGATTAAGTCGGCGACCGGCGTGAAGACGATGCTGCTGCGTGCTCCCTACGCTGCCTTTGACGAGCAAAACTGGATTGATGCGATGGACCTGGTCTCCGCCGTGGTCTCGTGGAATATTGACTCGGGCGACTGGCTGCTCAACGGTGCCGACGAGCAGGTCTCGACGGTGCTCGATTCGGTGACGCCGGGCAATATCGTGCTGCTCACCGATAGAGACGAATGCGCCGAGCAGACGCTCGAGGCGCTGCCGCAAATTATCGACGGCCTCATTGCCGACGGCTACAAGATCGTGACGCTCGGCGACCTGGTCAAGACGGACACGTCGCTGAGCAAAAAGCTCACCTCGCTGACGAAGGTCACCATGCCCAAGGACGCCGTGTTCCCCCAACTTGCCGAGGACAACGACACCACAGAGTAGTCATTGGGTAGTCGTTTAAGAACGTCCCCAATGGCTATGTCACGGATGCGTCAGTGTTTGGTATGCCTGCAATGTGCAGCGCATAAATTCGATGCCGCAGGGCGATGCTGATGCTATAGTTACTGCGGTTAATGAGGGTCAAGAGAAAGGTTACAGGTGAAATCCAAACCTCGACCATACAGTCGATGACCCCATGCAGGTGCTTTCTGCGCATGCACGGGGTGTAAGCGTCGAGCGGCGTGCCGCCCGCGCATGCGTATACATATCCAGAAGCCCCTGGACGCCGCACGCGCGGCCGCGTCCGGAGGAATAATGATGGGGAGCACCATTGAATTATCTGAGTGAGATGCTCAAATTGCCGGTCTTGGACGTCGACGGCGAAAAGCTCGGCGTGGTCAACGATTTTGGTATTGCTACCGGCGAAGTTTTTCCACACGTGACGTCGCTCGCGTTCCGCGGCCCCGGCAAGACGCCGTTTATGATCAGCTGGCGCAAATGGGTCGACCGTATCGACGAGACGGGCGTACACCTTAAGACGTCGGCCACCGAAATCCGTTTTTCGTACCTGCAGCCGACCGAGCTCCTGCTGGCGCGCGACGTGCTCAACAAGCAGATCGTCGACACGCAGGGCATGAAGGTCGTGCGCGTAAACGACATCAAGTTTTCCATGTCGGGCGAAAATCAGCTGCGCCTGCTGGGCGCCGAAGTCGGTGCCCGCGGTCTGCTACGCGCCATCAGCCCCGCGCTCGAGCATATCGTCGAAGGCTTTATGAAACACCTGGGCAAGCCGCTCAGTGAGGACATCATCGCTTGGTCCTACATGGACCTGCTCGACCGCTCGACCAAGAACATTCAACTCTCGGTGTCGCACAAGACGCTCGGCGAGCTGCACCCTGCCGACATCGCCGACATTATCGAGCAGCTCGATCCGCGCCTACGTGCGCAGGTGTTTGCGCAGCTCGATACTGCCCAAGCCGCCGAGGCCATCTCGGAGTTCGATGACGACGAGCTTATGACCGAGATGCTCGAGGGTCTGTCCGACACCGACGCATCGTCGATGCTGGCCATGATGGACCCGGACGACGCCGCCGATCTGATCGACGAGCTCGATTACGAGAAGGCCGAGAAGCTCCTGCGCCTGATGGGCGTCAAGGAAGAGAAAGCGATTCGTAACCTGCTGGGGTATGAGGACAACACCGCCGGCCGCATCATGACCTCGGAGTTTGTCTCCCTGCCCGCCACGGCAACGGTCGGTGACGCCATCGAGGCGATTCGCGAGCTCGACGAGGACTTCGAGAGCGTCTACTACGTCTATACCGAGGATCCGAGCGGCATGCTGACCGGCGTGCTCTCGCTGCGCACGCTGATCGTAGCCGACCGCGACGCCACGCTGGGTCAGCTGGCCTATCGCGACCTGGTCTATGTGTCGCCCGACGAGGACCAGGAAGACGTAACGGACGAGATGACCAAGTACGACCTGGTCGCCATCCCTGTCTGCGACGAGAGCCGTCATATCCTGGGTATCGTAACCTTCGACGACGCCATGGACGTTATCGCCGAGGAGCATCAGGAGGACCTGCAGATCGCCGGTGTCGGCTCGGGCGATAGCGCGTCCGACGACTCGACGAATGTGCTCAGCTGGTTCGTGCATCGCCAGTACTGGGTTGTCGTGTGGGGCATTGCCTCGTGCATCATGGCAACGGTGCTGGGGACGGCGCTCGGCTCCGCGCATCTGGTGGTGTTCCCCATGTGCGCCATGCCGCTCGTGCTGCTGGCGGCCTCGCGCATGGTGTCGTTCGTCAAGAACTACTTCCTGGAGTATGACGGTCACGATGACGAGCCCAAGCCGTATCTGGGGTTCTTCTTCCAGAGTACGGGCATGGGCCTGATTCTGTCACTCGTGACCTACCTGTGCGCTCAGCTGGTGCGCACCGCCGCGTTCCCCGATGCGCCCATGTTTGAGGAGCAACTCTTTACCGGGTGCTTTAATATCGCTGCCATCATTTGCCTGGTTGGCAACATGAGTGCCGTGATTTACCTGATGGTGCTGTTCTGGCGTGACGAGCATGACCTCAACACGTCGGGCACCGCCATGAACGTTATTGCCGTCATGATCTCGTGCGTAGCGTACTGCGCCGCTGCGGTGCTGCTCACCATGTCGGTCATGGGTTAGGTGGTCGCGTGCAAAATACCAAGCAAAAGTCGGGCACCAAGCAAAAGTTGACCATCGCGGCCATCTTTGGCGCTATGGGTCCCGGTCTGCTGGCGGCGCTTTCGGGCAATGACGCCGGCGGCATTGCAACGTATTCCAGCGCGGGCGCCAGCTATGGCTACAAGATGCTCTGGATGCTTCCCGTCATGACTGTGCTGCTCATCGTGACGCAGGAGACCGCGGCGCGCTGCGGCTGCGTTACGGGCAAGGGCCTGGCATCGCTCATTCGCGAGCGCTTTGGCGTGCGCAAGAGTGTACTTGCTATGGCGGCGCTGTTGATCGCCAACACGGCTGTGACCATTTCGGAGTTTGCGGGCATCGCCAGCGGCCTTGCGCTCTTTGGCGTGCCGGCGAGCATCTCGGTGCCGTTGGTGGCGCTGCTGGTGTGGATGCTTACCATGTCGGGTAGTTTCCAGCGCATCGAGAAGATTCTGCTGCTGGTGAGCTGCGTGTTCGTGACCTATATCGTCGCCGCGTTTATGGCTGGCCCCAACTGGGGTGAGGTCGCGGTCGACCTGGTCGTGCCTAACATTCAAAATGACCCCAGCTACGTGTCGCTCGTGGTCGCAACGATCGGTACCACCATCGCGCCGTGGATGATCTTCTTGGCGCAGAACAACGTAGTCGATAAGAACGCGGGCGAGGACGATATCGTGCTGCAGCGCATCGATACCGTGAGCGGCTCGATCGCTGCTGACATCATCGCCGGCTTCATCATTATCACGACCGGCACGGTGCTGTTCCCGGCGGGCATCCAGATCAGCGATGCTGCCGATGCGGCCCGCGCGCTGGAGCCCATCGCGGGCCAGTGGTCCACGGTATTGTTTGCCTCGGGCCTGGTCGCGGCGAGCTTTTTGGCTGCGTGCGTGCTGCCGGGCGTTACGTCCAGCGCCATTTGCGAGGCATTTGGCTGGGAGCGCGGCGCCGACCGCAGCTGGGACGAGGCTCCGGTCTACCGCGGTATCATTACGGCCATTATCGGTATCTCGGCCGTGCTGGTACTCATGCCCGGTGTCGATCTGTTCCAGATCATGATGACCTCGCAGGTCATCAACGGCGTGCTACTGCCCGTGGTCTTGGTGTTCCAAGTGGTTATCGCCGCCGACCGTCACATCATGGGTGCCAACCGCAACGGCCGCGTGTGGAATGTGCTCACGTGGGCGACCATCGGCGTGATCACGGTGCTGACGGTTGTTATGTTTGTGCTGCAGGCGCTGGGCTACAGCGCTTAACGTCTCTTTTGGGGCTTCGGGCAGGCCGCAGCAATGGGCTGCGGCCTGTTTTTTGCTTGCTACAGGGGGTTAGTTATATAGTAGTGGGCAAAAAATGCCAAATATGAGTACTGTTGCTAAGGCGATAGCATTTATGTGCAAGAAGATAATGTACATAATCTAGAGTGTGTACATTAAAATTCGCCTCAACAGGTCTGGTCAGTTGTCGCATGGATGCACGGGGGTCGCTCGGACGCCATTTTGGGCGGATTTGCCTGCTACTAAAATAGCAACAGTACTCATATTTGCCCTTTTTTGCCCACAGCCCCTTGGCATGTTGTTACGAAGCCGCCCCTGGGCTGGAATTGACAGCCCAGGGGCGGCTTTCGCTTGTCGCGGGAGTGTCCCCGGGTGCCGGCATAAAAGGAACGTCCCTAGCTGCCGGATTACTTGTCGGCGCCCAGCTTGTGCGGCTTGAAGGCGAGTGCGTTGACGAGCGCGTCGGTGGCGGACTTGACCGCTGCCGGCTGCGGGTCGTTGACGTGGTCCTCGGGGTGCACGGGCAGGTCCTTCTTAACGGCATCGTGAATCAAGTTGAGATATTCGGTCACGCCGGTAGTCGACAGGTGCGTGCCGTCGCCATCGAACAGGTCATTTCGGTTGGCGCTGTATCCGTACCAGTCGATAACGCGCACGTTCTTGTAGCGCGAGGCGGCATTGGCAATGGCCTGGTTGGTCGAGCCAACCCACGGCTGCGGGCTGCGCGTGTTCACAAACACAACAATGCGCTTGTCTCCCGCATCGGCCATGATGGCATCGATCTGGTCATCGGTCACCAAGCCGTTGGTGCCCAGGGCAAAGACCACGATTTTGCCGGCAAGGTTCTGCTGGATATAGCCCTCAAACGTCGCGCGCCCCGCATCAAACTGGCGGCCCTTTTCGGCATCGATGTGGCTGTGCGGGAACACGCCGTCAAAGGCGTCCACGGCACGTAGCGACACGGAGTCACCGATCATCAGCAGGTCGTAGGATCCATCGGGGAAGCCATCGTTGTCCTTGTCGGTGTCGTCGGCTGCCTGTTGATCCGTGGGCGCAGCGTTTTTAGCTTCCTTGTTGAGGACCTCGGCGCCTTCGCCGCTGAGCGCAGACGTTTCGGGCACAAAGACCAGACCGCCCAGTGCGATGACAAGCACGATACCGCAAGTGGCGCACACGGGAATATGCGCGCGTACCCAGTTGGCAGGCGTGGTGGTGCCATCGCGGAACTCGGAGACGGTGCGCCCAAAGGCGCCCTTTCTAAACGGCGTTTCGATAAAGCGATAGGAACATTCGGCGACAGCGACCACCAGCAGTACTTGCAAAATGTACTGCCACCAGGGCGTATCGTTGATATTGGCGACCGGGTTCATGAGCAGCAACAGCGGATAGTGCCACAGGTAGATGCTATAGGAGCGCTTGCCAACCCATACGAGCGGCTCGGCGGATAGCGCGCGGGCCACCATTCCCTGGGGCTGCACGCAGGCCGCGATGACCATGAGTGTAAGGATGGAGCACAGCAGCGTGCCTCCGCGATATTGGAACGCCGTGTAGCCGTTGGTGAGCGCGACCATGGCGGCAAGGCCAACCAGGCCCACGATGCCCAGCACATCGATGGATGCGGGCGAGGACCAAAAGCGCACGAGCGCGCTCGGCTGGGCCGGGGCGGTCTCGGCTGCGTTGCCGGCCTTCTTGTCAGGCTTGTCCTCGGCTTTCTTGCCGTGCTTGGCGGCGCCAGCCAGGCGATTGAGCCCCAAACGATGAGCGAGACGCACCGGCGCCAGGTCGCGATCGGGGATAAAGGCCATCCAGGCACCCAGTAGCAGCGAGAACACGCGGGTGTCGGTGCCGTAGTACACGCGGCTGGGGTCGGCGGCAGGGTTGTAGAGCACCATCATGGCGATGGTGGAAACCGCAGCCAAGCCCAGAACCACGCGACGCGTGCTGGGCTTGCTCATATGCATGGATACCATGGCAAGAAGCAACGGCGGCCAAATCAGGTAGAACTGCTCCTCGATGGCGAGCGACCAAAAGTGTGTGAGCGGCGAGGGGTCGCCCAAGGCGTTGAAGTAAGAGACGTCCTGCGCGATCTGCCACCAGTTGTTGAAGAACAGCAGCGACGGCAGGATATCGGGGCGCATTTTGGTGAGCATCACGTGGTTAAAGATCGTGCACAGCGCGCATGTCACCACCACGACGGTCACTACGGCGGGGAACAGGCGGCGGATGCGGCGAATCCAGAAGCTTTTGAGGTCGATGCGTCCGGTCTTGGCGACTTCGTTGAGCAGCAGGCGCGTGATCAGATAGCCCGAAAGCACAAAGAAGATCGTGACGCCGAGCAAGCCGCCTTGCGCCCACGTGAGGTTGAGGTGATAGAGCACCACCGCGACAACGGCGAGCGTGCGCAGGCCGTCGAGGGCGGGAATGTAGCGGGATTTGGGACGAGCGGGCGTCTGCTCCGCAGCGGCAGCGCTGGCGTGGTCCGCTTTGTTGGCGGGCGCACGATGGGGGC
>CABSDO010000022.1 GCA_902476475.1 uncultured Collinsella sp.
GCCTGCCACTGCGGTCTTGGCGGCCTCGGCCACCTGGCCCTCAAGCTCCTTGATACGTACCTCTTGATTGGCGAGAAGGACCTTGAACTCGTCGGGGCCATCGTCGGTGGCGGCAACTTCTTCTTCCGCATGCTGCACTTGTTCGTCTGTTTACCCTTGCGGGTGCTGCTGCGTCTCCGTCGCCTGCCCACATCGGTGTCCTCCTTCATGGGAACCACTTTCGTGAATCACGCAGGCAGGAGCCCGCCCGAATGCATGTTAGGAGCAGGGTATTTCTCTGTCACAAGAGCGTAGTCAGCTCGAACTAAATCACATTTAGTATTGTGCCACTTTCGAAGAGCTCAAAGCTTTAGCACAAACTATAAGGTAGCAGCTGTAAATCTGCTATCCTAAGCATGTTCCAAATTTCCGCAATAGAGAGGAAATGGTATATGGAGGCAATAGACTACATACCTAGGCTGGTGAGAGCCTGTTTAGAGAATGACAGAAGACTCGTAGAGTCAGTCTCGCTCACGGTGTCCCGCAAGCTGAGACGTGATCGTCCTGATCTCGCTTCGGAGATCGCTGGGGCGCTTGCAGCATCTGACATGAGAAGCGAGGCTACCCGTGCAGCCGAGATAAACCCGCTACCGATCGACCGAGAGACCCGCTTCTCTCTCGTAGAGTTCATAGAGCCAATCGAGCTACCGGACCCCATTCTTGATGCTGCAACCACAAAAGAGCTTGCTGACTTTCTCAAGGAAAGAGGTCTGATTCAGCGGTTTTTCGAGGATGGGATCGAACCCTCGAACAGTATCCTCTTCATTGGCGCTCCGGGCGTGGGTAAGACATACGCGGCCAACTGGCTTGCATACAAGCTCGCTCTTCCGCTCATAACGCTCGACCTCGCAACTTCGATATCCAGCTATCTCGGTCGATCCGGACAAAACATCAAGAGCGTCTTCGACTATGTCCGCGCACAGCCTGCGGTGCTCTTCCTGGACGAGTTCGACGCAATTGCGAAGCGGCGTGATGACGAGGGTGACCTCGGCGAATTGAAGCGCCTAGTGAACGTTCTTCTCAAAGAAATCGAGACATGCCCTAAGGGCAGCATCGTGCTTGCAGCTACAAATCATCCGGAGTTGTTGGATAGGGCGATTTGGCGGCGCTTCGACAGAGTTATAGAGGTGCCGCTTCCCGAGGAGAACGAACGCATGCGACTCTTCGAGAGACACTTGCCCAGCGACCGCTTCACGCTCTCGCAAGAGATGCTCTTCCTCATGGTCGAGAAGAGCGCGGGCATGAGCGCCGCAGACATTTGCAAGCTTTGCGAGCACATTAAGCGCCAATCAGTGATGAATCCGGGCGAGAGCATAGAGATCATTTCTCTGAGCGAGCTGTACTCCAAATGCAAACCTCAAACGAAGCAGGAGAAGAGTGAGGCGTGCATAAAACTCAGAGAAATTAACCCAGCCCTTACCGTGCGAGACATTGCGCGGATCGTCGGAGTCGGCGCCTCGACGGTCTCCCGCTACATGAAGGAGGCATAAGCCATGTCCGACCCGCTGCCAATCCTTGCTCACGGCGAATCATATGCTCAGCCAGTTCAGAAGAAAACCGGTGGAGGTTCCAAGCCACGGCCACACGAGTACGAAGAGGCTAGGAACCGCCTCCTTGCTAATATCGGCGCTGTGTCCAGGCAGATGCAGACCGACCCTGATTCCTACCTCGAGGAAAAGGTGGTCTGTTTACGTATGGAGCCCAAGTTCGAAGCAAAGTCCTATGCACCCTCGTCGGTGCTCACCTCTTCGGACGAGTTGCAAGTCATCGGCGGCAGGAGATACAAGACAGGCAACGTGCAACCTCAGAAGAACAGTAATGACGAAGATGCAGGAGAGCAGCTCGAGTTCGCAAAGCTCTACTTCCTGCGCACGACCTCAAAGGGTCTTGCCGATTTTGAAAACGCGCTTCGCACTGGGTCAAACGAATCGGACGCATGGCGCAACGAGGTAATGTCCATCCGTTCCTTCGACCTGCTTGAGCCGGGCGAAAAGATACTTGGCTTCGATGCGGAATGGAAAGAGGGCCTGGTCGAAGCCGTGCTTCATCCGCTCCAAGAAAGCGCCGAGGATGCCGTAGACCTGTTCTGCAAGGCAGCAGGACTCGGTCGTGACGAAATCGAGGTACGGTCATACAAAGACGGCGTTACATTCATCGCCGCACAGTTGAGCAGGGAAGCTACTATGGCAGCAGCGAGAATCAACCCGCTGCGCACGGTTCACCCGATGGGAAGAATCGCCTTCGAGCCGATACGGAGCGCGATGAGCGCACCAGCACCGCAGGTTGCTGCGGCCCAGAATGTCCCACCTGTGACCGTCGGCGTCTTCGATGGTGGATGCAATCCCAATGTCCCGCTCCTCTCCGGCTATGTCAATGCGCATGATGCCGTTGCATCGCTGCCCGACCAAGACGGCATCGACCATGGAACGGGTGTATGCGGAGCCGTGCTGCATGGCGAGCTTTCTGGTAAGGGAGCTAGTGACGTCCTTCCTGCGCCCGAGGTGAAGGTTGAGAGCTTTCGAGTGCTGCCACCGAGCGATCCCATCGACATTGACCTCTACGAATCGATCGACGCTATCGAGTACGTAGTCGGGCATAATCCTGACATCCAACTGTATAATCTCTCATTTGGCCCCGCTGACCCCATTCTCGACGATGACATCAGCCGCTTCACTTATGCGCTTGATGTGCTGTCGTACAACCGCGATGCCGAGCCGCCCCTCTTTTGCATTGCGGCCGGCAATGACGGCGATTTGCCAAGCCCAGATAATCGTGTGCAGTCACCAGCGGATCTGGTCAACGGCATCGGAGTTGGCGCGTTTTGTATATTGCCTGATGGTACGAAGGCACGCGCTCCGTATAGCTGTGTTGGTCCGGGAAGAGAGGGTGCCAAAATCAAGCCCGACCTCCTTGAGTATGGAGGGGACATCAACAAGCCATTCGTGGTGGTTGCCTCAAGCGGAAATGCTTTAGGCGCAAGCGCGGGTACCAGCTTTGCATCTCCTTTACTCGTCCACAAGCTTGGCAGAATGATGTCGCGAAGCGAGGATATCTCACAGCATCTCGCCCGGGCTCTGGTCCTCCACAATTCGAAGCACAGTGATAGCTTTGTTCGAGAAGAGTACGGTTTCGGCATTGCTCCAGATGATCCATCGAGTTGTCTGAGCTGTGACGACAACCGCGTCACCACGCTATATCAAGGCATGCTCAGACCTAAGCAGCTTGTCTCGCTGCCGATATTTGCCCCCGGCATCGAGTCGGCGAAGGGGCTTATCACAATCAGCTGGACCATCGTTGCAGTCTGCGAAACGAATCCCAATGATTCGGATGCATACACCTCAAGCTGCATAGTAGATACCCTCATTCCTCATGCCAACAAATACACGTACTCGCTCAAAGGTACAAGCTATAGGCATACGGTGAATCTCGCCACCGAGGAGGGGCGTATCAAGGCAGCTGAACTTGAACTGCAGGGCTACACCTCATCAACCTTGCCGGTGAGCAAGCCTGCAAAGAAGTGCTGGGAAGAGTCAGAGTTACGAGCCAACGATATGAAGTGGGACAGTGTCATTAGCAGGACACAGCGCATGAAATCAAGCTCATTGTATGACCCGAAGCTGACGCTCCAATCCTTATTCCGTAATAATAACGATCCCGATGCGCTCACTCGTTACTATGCGGTCGTGACGGTCGATGCTCCAGGCTACAATGGCAGTCTTTACAACAGTACGCTCCAGGAGTATCGCAACTTGCAGCCAATCAAGCTCAGGATTGAGCCGCGTCTTGAGGCACGGAGTTAATAGAATGGACGGCCATCGTGCATAATTGCCTGATGGCCGTCCTGCTACATACAAAGCAATAGGATAATATTAGGCAGACAGAACGATGCCTCTCTCGTCGAGCAATCTGTCTACCGCGTTGAACAACTCTTGAAAGTTTCCAAGGGTCACATTAACGAACTGATACTTTAGGTCTTCGGAATGTGAACTCTCTCCGAAGAGCTCAGTAATCCCTGAGTTGAATTTCGACTTGCCATGGCGGCCTTCTCCTTTGAAGAAGGTCGCCATGGCCCCATTCCGGTCTTGTGATTATTCGCTCATATGACCCAATCCGCTGTCAAGAGCCACAATGGCCCCGCCGACCGCTTGCAATCGGTCGGCGGGGCCTGCCGTTGAACCCGTCCCGGTCCGCCCCCGGCATGTCATCGACGCCTTCGGCTCAGTCTCATATCCGCGGATGCCGCTCCGGCGGCCCGCAATCCTCTCCTTCGGCGGGGTTCCCCTAGTCTGACTTCGCGCATGCGGCGGTCGCCGCGCGCACAGCGAGAACGGGGGTGTCCCCGAAGGCTGCCCGGCTCGCCGGGACGGGGGCTATGTCTATTCGCCGGCCTCCCGGCACATCGTGCCGAGGGCCCACAGCCACCTCACGAGCTCGGCGGCGGTGGCGGCGTTCGCCTTCGCCTGGGGCATGCCCCTCTCGAGCATCTCCTCGCGTCGCCGGAGCAGGCGCTCGGACCCCTTCCTCCCGTGCATCCTTACCTCGAGGGGGACGCCGGAGCCCTTGGGCATCAGCTTCGGCTGGTGGCCGGCCTGGGCGTAGCACCAGGACCCCTCGACCGCCAGCCTCCTGACGAGCGCGTTGCCGGCCCCGCTGATCCCGCCGAGGCGCACGGAGTCCGCGCTCGACCTCTGCTTCGGGGCGAGGCCGAAGTAGGCCGTCACCTGCCTGCCGGAGCGGAACCTCGAGAAGTCGCCGACCTCGGCCGCGAAGGCGGCGGCGAGCGCGAACCCGCACCCCTTGATCGACTGGAGCGCCTCGACCTCCGCCGAGAGGGGGCCCGCCGGGACGGCGGCCCTGTACTCGGCGAGGAGGGCCTCCCTCGTCTCGTCGGCCGCCTCGACCTCGTTCCTCAGCGCCGCCAGCGCCCGGATGCCGCCGTCGTCGGCGGGGTGTATGCCGTCGAGCCACCTGAGGAAGCCGTACGTCCAGTACTTCCGGGGGTGGCCGGCCGGCGTCGTGCCGCCGTAGGCGTAGCCCCGGCGGGCGAGGAACGCCAGGAGCCGCTGCTTCGCCGCCGCGAGCCTGGCGGTCGCCGCGTCGTGGGCGGCGGCGAGGTCCCTGAGCCCCTCGATTTCGGGGGACGGCACCCATACCGGGGTGATGTCGTGCGACAGTATCGCCTTGGCCATCCTGGCCGCGTCGTTGCGGTCGTTCTTGGACGAGAGGTCGGCCGCCGACCTCGGGACCTTGGAGACGGCCGCGACGACGCAGTCGACGCCGAGGGCCGACAGCTCCCTCTGCGGCGCGAAGCCGAGGTAGCCGCTCTCGTAGGCGGCGAGCGACGGGCCCGGGAAGCCCGACATCCACTCCGCGACCTCGCCCCAGGGGTTGCCGCGGAACCTCCTCGCCACGGCCTCGCCCGTCTCCGCGTCGAGCGCGCAGACGGTGGTGGACCTGAGGTGTACGTCCATTCCGAAGGCGGTAGAATATCTAGGCACGGGAGCCTCCCAACCTCGTTGCGGCGCGGCTGCGCCTCTGGCACTTCAACAACATTGTCGCAGCCCCGACCCGCGGTCACGAGCGGGGGCTCCTGTCGTTTCCGTGCCCCTGGATTGGGTCATAGTGTCTGACTTATGCTCAACCTATGGCGTCATCTCGCCCCAAAAGGGCCTCCCTCGCTCTGGCGGGCTTTCGCTGTTGTTGCCAGGGCATCGGCGTTGCCTTGGCCGTCAATAGTCATTGGGGGCGTTCTCAAACGACTACCCAACGGCTATTGCACACATGGCTCGCATGACAGTCGTCTCTTTTATGTTTCCTTTAGCCGTCGCTGCCTAGGATGGGAGTTAGTCGGCAGGAAGGGAGCGTCTATATGGACGACGCGAGCGAGCGTGCAATCGAAGAGGACATGCTCGATCAGTTCAATTACTTTGACGATGAGGATGAGGAGCTGATCGATCGTCGCGAGCCGGCACCGCTTGACTCATTTGATCTGGTCGATGAAGAGCCCGACGAGGACGAGGGCGAATCAACGGAGCCCCCACAGCCTTCGCGCCTTGACTCGCTGCTTTCGAGAGCCCCCATGCACCACGGCGTTCGTGCCGGCGCGCTCCATATGAAAACTGACTGGCACCAGATCGTGACGGCAGGCGATGAGCTTGCTGTCGATGCGCCGCTCACCGATAAGTCATCCATCATCTGCCGCACCGGCATGCTTATGCTGGCAAGCGGAACAGGTGCCTGGCGCGTGCGCGATACCATGAATCGTGTTGCCGCCGTGCTCGGCGTTACGATTCACGTCGACCTGAGTCTTCTGTCGTTTGAATGCACCTGCATCGAAGATGGCCACTGCTTTAACGAGGTTGTCAGCCTGCCCACAACGGGGGTCAATACTCATCGCATTTGGATGATGGAGAGCTTCTTAAAGGAAATCGAGATTTATGGGCGCCGGTTTACCGTGCATGAGTACCACGAGATGCTCAAGACCGTTGAGAGCTCGAAGCCCGATTACGCTCTCTGGCAACAGGGTCTTGCGGCGGCCTGTGCTTGTGGCGCCTTCGTCTTTTTGCTCGGCGGCGGCCCTATCGAGATGGCCTGCGCGTTCGTAGGCGCTGGTGTCGGCAACTTTGCTCGCTCCCATATTCTCAAGCAGGGTCTTGGCCAGTTCAGCGCGCTGACGACTGGCGTTGCGCTCGCTTGCGTTTCGTATCTGCTGGCATTGCTCGGCCTTAGCCAGGTCATTCCAGGGGCAATGTCGCACCAAGAAGGCTATATCGGCGCCATGCTCTTTGTGATTCCCGGCTTTCCCCTCATTACGGCAGGCCTCGACATCGCTAAGCTTGACATGCGAAGCGGTATCGAGCGTCTTTCGTATGCTGTGTCGATTATTGTGATGGCGACCCTCGTAGGTTGGATGGTTGCCGAATGTGTGGGACTGGCGCCGGATGACTTCGCCCCGCTCGGCCTCTCACCGTTGGCTCTTACGCTCTTGCGCATACTGATGAGCTTTATCGGTGTATTTGGCTTCTCGGTTATGTTCAACAGCCCGGTAAAGATGGCAGCGGCGGCAGGGCTCATCGGCGCCGTGTCCAATACCTTGCGCCTTACGCTCGTCGATGCGCCGACGATACTTCCTTTCCTGGGCCTGAGCGCAGGTATGCCTCCCGAGGCAGCAGCGTTTATCGGCGCACTGGTATCGGGGTTGCTCGCGAGCTTAGCCGAAATCAAGCTCACCTACCCACGCATCGCCCTCACGGTGCCATCAATTGTCATTATGGTGCCTGGCTTGTATCTGTATCGCTCGATGTATTACATGTGCACCTTCGACACGGTCAATATGCTCGGCTGGTTTGTGCGTGCGGTGCTCATCGTGGCGTTTCTGCCCGTTGGCCTGGGCGTGGCGCGTACGCTCACCGACCCTCGCTGGCGCCACACCAGCTAATTGGTACAAGGGGGACAGGTTACTTTGCACCAAATGAGTTGCGGTGAAATAGGGACTGAATTGCTGCTTAAAGGGTCAAAACAGTCCGTATTCCACCGCAACTTATGGGGTCGGGGGATTATTGGTGCCCTGCATCTCCACAAACTCAACGCTTACGAAGCGCGCGCCGTTCGTGTTAGGGTAGTTCCACCACATAAGTAGTCGCAGACGCACGTACCACGGGCGGGCGAGATGAAGTCCCAACAGCTCCATCTTGCCCGCCCATTTTTGTTGCGTGGCGTTGCGGCGTAACACAGAAAGGATTTCGCCCTTTATGCCTATCAACAAACGAGAGAGCCTGCTGTTCACCTTTATCATGTGCTTTTGCATGGTGCTCTGGATGAGCATCTACAACGTTGCCCTGCAGCATGGGGCCATCAACGGCGAGGTTGTTGCCGCCGCGTGGCTCGGCTTCCCCGTTGCCTACATTTTTGCCATGTGCTGCGACTGGTTTGTTGCCAGCCCCCTTGCCAAGGGTTTCGCCTTTAAATTCCTGGTCACGCCGGGTAAGAGCTCGCCGCTTGCCATGACGATCGCCGTCAGCTCCTGCATGGTCGTTCCCATGGTCATCATCATGTCGCTCTACGGCGCGTGCGAGGGTCTGACGCACATGCCCGGCGGCATCCTTGCGAACCTGTATTCCGTGCCCGCGATCTGGATGATCAACATCCCGCATAATTTTGTGATGGCGCTGCCGTGGAACCTTTTGGTAGCCGGTCCGATTTCCCACTTCGTCTTCCGTCACGCCTTCCCTGTGGGGACGGTTTTCGAGGAGGAGCATGCCGAGCTCTTGGAGCAGGCTATGGCTCCTGAGTGCGAGTAGCTCGCTTAGGGATCTGCTGAGCGCGGGCGACTTGCTTGGTTGGAGCCCTAAGCGTGGATAGCTCTCTCGGCGACATCGCGGGCGTGAGCGGTGCGCATGACCGGAGGGCCCGTGCTGCTCCGTTGCCCGACGTGCTAGCGCGCAGAACAATCTGTTGGTGCATTCAGCGGCTGCTGAAGCGTTTCGGCAGCCGCTTTTTATACGGAGTTTAAATACAACAGTCTGTTGTATTACGTAGAGTGGTATATCTCTAGCAGGAAAAATGCGAGAGACGGAGCATTATGGCGTTGCTAGTAGGACTGGACGTAGGGTCGACGACGACCAAAGTTTACGCGATGCACGAGGATATGACCGAGGCGTGGTGGGGATATCGCCGCCACGGGGCGTGTCAGACAGCGAGCGTGCGCGCCATGCTCGGCGAGCTCGCCGAGTGCTTTCCCCATGAGTCGCTGCGCGTTGCGGTGACCGGCTCGGGTGCGCGCGATATCGCGACCGCGCTGGGCGCCTCGTACGTTCAGGAGGTGGTCGCCAACGCGCTCGCGATCAGCAGGTTCTATCCGCAGACGCGCTGCGCCATCGAGCTGGGCGGCCAAGACGCCAAGATGATCTTCTTCCGCACCAACGATAAGGGAGACATCGAGGTTGCCGACATGCGCATGAACGGCTCGTGCGCAGGCGGTACCGGTGCATTTATCGACGAGATGGCAAAGCTCATGGGGGTCGGCACCGAATCGGGCGAGTTCGAGCAGCTCGCAAGCCGGGGAACGACCGTCCACGAGGTCTCGGGCCGCTGCGGCGTGTACGCAAAGACCGATATCCAGCCGCTGCTCAACGAGGGCATTCCTACCACCGACCTGGCGCTTTCGGCGCTTCACGCGGTCGCCCGCCAAACGATCGGCGGTCTGGCCCAGGGTATCGACATCGAGCCGCCGGTAATCTTCGAGGGCGGTACGCTCGCCTACAACCCCACGCTGGTCCGCGTGTTCCGGGAGCAACTGAATCTATCGGACGATCAGGTTATCGTCCCGCGCGATCCGCAGATCATGGTCGCGCGCGGTGCCGCCCTGTCGCTGACCGACATGTTCGCATCGTCCCAACCGATCGACCTTCCCGATGCTTTTGTCCGGCTGGATAAGCTCGAGACGGTCGCGCCCGCAAGCGGGGAGGGACGTCTTGCCCAGCCCTTTTTTGCCACACCTGCCGAGCAGGCGGATTTTACGGCACGCCATGGCAAAGAGACGCCGGCAAAGGGTCCGGATGCGTATGCGCCCGGAGAGACGGTGCGTGTGGCGCTCGGTATCGATTCGGGGAGCACGACGACCAAGTTCGCCCTGGTCGATGAGGCGGGTGAGCTTGTCGATTCGTTCTACGCGTCTAATAACGGCAGACCGCTCGACGTCGCCCAACAGGGTCTTGTCAGCTTGAAGAACCGCTGGGAGACAGCGGGAGTCACGCTTGCGATCGATGCCGTGGGCACCACGGGATACGGCGAGGAGCTTTTCGCGCGCGCGTTCCACGCCGACTACCATACGGTCGAGACGGTCGCGCACGCCCGCGCCGCGTGCGCATGCGTTCCCGATGCGACCTTCGTGCTCGACATCGGCGGACAGGATATGAAGGCCATCTGGCTCAACCACGGCGTGCTGACCGATATCGTCGTCAACGAGGCGTGCTCTGCGGGCTGCGGCTCGTTCCTCGAGGGTTTTGCCAAAAACCTCGGAATAGCCGTTGAGGATATCGCGACCGAGGCATTTTCGTCCAAAGCCCCCGCCGTTCTCGGCAGCCGCTGCACGGTGTTCATGAACAGCAGCGTCGTTTCCGAGCAGCGGCGCGGTAAGGGTCCGGGCGACATCATGGCCGGTCTCTGCCGTTCGATTATCGAGAACGTGTTCACCAAGGTCATTCGCGTTTCAAATCTCAACCGTCTGGGCGACAAAGTCGTCGTCCAGGGCGGCACGTTCCGAAACGACGCGGTGCTGCGCGCATTCGAGCAGTATCTGGGCAAACCCGTCACGCGTGCGCCCCACCCGGGGCTGATGGGCGCTATCGGTATCGCCCTGCTCGCGCGCGAGGAATGCCGCAAGGGCGACGCCGGCACGTCGTTTATCGGGCTCGATGCCGTGGAGCGCTTCGAGCATCGCGAGTTCGGCGGCGTTACCTGCCGTCGGTGCAACAACCGCTGCCAGCGCGCGGTCGTGGCATTTGGCGACGGCTCGCTTTACGTCACGGGCAATCGCTGCCCGCGCGGCGGCGCCATCTCATGGGATGAGCTCGTGCGCGAGGTTCCCGCGGCGGAGGAGCTGCGTCCGCAGGGTGCTTGCGAGGCACAGGCACCCGGCACGGGGCGCGACCGGACCGCGGCTGCCCCCAATCTCTTTGTCGACCGCGAGAAGCTGCTGTTCGAGTCGTGCCCCACGGTTCCCGTCTGCGGGGGGCGCGATGTCACGATCGGCATTCCCCGTGTGCTCGAGTTCTGGGACACCATGCCGTTCTGGTCGACGTTCTTCAGCACGCTCGGCTTTAAGGTGCGCGTCTCGGGACGCAGCACCAAGGCGATGTACGAGCGCGGTCTGGCGCACGTCACATCCGACACCGTGTGCTTCCCGGCCAAGCTCGTCCACGGGCACATCCGCAATCTCGTCGACGCCGGCGTCGACCGTATCTTCATGCCCATCATCACGACGGTGCCCACCGAAAACACCGCCTCTACCAGCGAGTGGATGTGCGCCGTCGTAAAGGGATACCCCTACGTGATGCGCAATTCCGATAACCCGGAGGAGCGTTTCGGCGTTCCGTTCGATACGCCGCTGTTCCACTGGTACGACGAGGGCGACCGAAACCGCCAGCTCAAGGCGTGGTGCAAGGAGACCTTCGATATCGATGCCGACCTGGTTGCCAAGGCGACCGAGCAGGCGGACCGCGCGCAGCAGACGTTTGAGAACCAGCTGCAGCTGCGCGGCAGGCAGGTGCTCGAGAACGTGCGCGAGGACGGCGGCTACGCGGTGGTGATCGCTTCGCGCCCGTACCACAACGACCCGCTGGTCAACCACGGGCTGCCCAAGCTCTTCTCTGAGCGCGGCATCCCCGTGCTGACGCCCGATGCGGTGCCGGGGGTCTGCAACGTCGATCTTTCCAACAGCCGCATCGACATCGTGAACAACTACCATGCGCGCATGCTGTCGTGCGCGGTCATCGTCGCATCGACGCCCGAGCTCGAGCTCGTGCAGATGGGCAGCTTCGGCTGCGGCCACGATGCGTATCTCACCGATGAGATCGCGCGCATGATGGGCGAGATGGGCTCCAAGGTTCCGATGATGATCAAGCTCGATGAGAGCGACGTCGCCGGTCCCATGGGCATTCGCGTGCGTTCGTTTATCGAGTCGGTCAACCGTCGTCGCGCGGAGGAGCGTGCCGAGGGCGCCCGGGTGCACGCGGTCCATCCGCTCGACGACCCGTATAAGGTCAAGTACACCAAGCGCGACCGGCACGACAAGATCGCGCTGGTCCCCAACACCTCCCATGCGTTCTGCAGGCTCATGACCGCGGCGATGCGCAATCAGGGCGTGCGCGCCGAGGCCCTTGATATCGGGCGCGAGGATGCCATCCGCCTGGGCAAACGCTATGTGCACAACGACATCTGCTTCCCCGCGCAAATCGTGATCGGCGAGGCGCTCGCGGCACTCGAGAGCGGTAAGTACGACCCGCACGACGTCGCCGTGGTGACTGGCAAGTATATCGGCGACTGCCGCCTGACGCACTACATGCCCCTGCTGCGCCGCGCGCTCGACGACGCGGGATACGACTATGTCCCGGTGCTCACCAACGACGACGTCGATGCCCACAATGCGCATCCGGGCTTCAAGCTCGGCCTTGGCCCGAGCATCCAGATCGCCTACGGTCTTCCCATGATCGATACCCTCGAGGCCATGCTTAGGCGCATCCGTCCCTACGAGCTCGAGAAGGGCGCGGCGGACGCTGCGTTCGACCGCGCGCTCGATGAGGTTATCGAGGGCATGGAGCGCTCCGGGCTGAGAGGCCAGGCGACGGGCTTCAAACGCGCGCTTGCGATCATGGACGCCGTTCCGTACGACCGCTCGAACCCGCATCCGACCGTTCTCATCGTGGGCGAGTACCTGCTCAATTTCCATCTCGGCGCCAACCACGAGATCGAGCGCTACCTCGAGGACAACGGGCTCGAGGTCATCGAGGCGCGCATGACCGACGTGATCCGCAAGACCTATTTCTACAAGCATGCGCAGTCGCGCGAGTTCCACGTCGACCTGTCGCTGCCCGAAAAGGCCTGGTACGCCACGGCGGACAACCTGTTCGAGCTCGCGCACGACCGTTGCGACCGCCTGGGCGCGGCGAGCCCGCTCTACGAGCCGCCGACGCGCATGCCCGAGCTCGTGCGCGCGAGCGATAAGATCCTGCACCATACGTTCGATGCGGGCGAGGGCGTGCTGATTCCGGCGGAGATCCTCGAGCACGCCAAGCGCGGCTGCCGCAACTTCGTGATCCTGCAGCCGTTCGGGTGTCTGCCCAACCATGTCGTGGGGCGCGGGCTCATCCATGCGCTCAAGGAGCAGTATCCCACGGCGCAGTTCCTGCCGCTCGACTACGATCCCGACGTGAGCTTCGCCAACGTGGAGAACCGTCTTCAGATGCTCATCATGAACGCCAAGGCGCAGGGGTGCGGTGAGGCGCATGGCGAGACCGCGTAAGGACGCCGATGCGCCCGATGCACGCACCCGTATCATCGAGGCGTTTTGGGAGCTCATCGAGAACAACAGCATCTTCGAGCTGTCGGTTGGCGAGGTGACCCGCGCCGCCCGGTGTAATCGCGGAACGTTTTACTACTATTTTCACGATTTCGATGAACTCGTCGCCATCGCCATAGCCCAACTGCTGCAGGATAACGAGCTCATCACCGATGCCCTCTGGCATTTTTCGAGCGAGGGCGACCTTTCGGCGTTCGACCGGCGCGACGTCCGCTGCCTGCTGCGGCGCATCGTCATCACCATGAGGGCGGGTGCCGCCGAGCAGGTCGTGCAGGGCATCCATACGATCATCATCGACCGCGCGAGAGAGATCGTCCACCCCGACGGAGAAGAGCTCAAGGCGGATTCGAGCTTTGCGGTGGGCTTTCTGGTCTCGGGCATCATGGACTTTGTGATGGCGGTCGGCTTTGCCCGGGAGGGCGGCGAGGAGATAGACCTCGAGCAGCTGGGGGACAGCGCGTGCGCGTACCTGAGGGCGGTCGCCATGCAGACGGTGGAAACGGTCGCGCAAGTCGAGGGCGTCGATACATCCGAGCTGCTCGAACGCGTCTCCAAGGAGGCCGATGCCTATCGCGCATCGCGTGCGACGAGTCCCGACGTGGTGAAAGACGCCTAGGGTTTCTCTTGCGGGGCGCCTGTCGCGCATCGCGCGGTGAGTCCCGCGATGCGGTCATAACCTGCATTCATGTGAGCCGGGTTTATAGATATTCCTCCAGCTGTTAACATAGACAACCTGTGGGTAAAGAGACAAAAGCGCCGCCGACGGGCGGGCGTTTTGATTTCGATGAACTCATGTAAGGAAACGAGCATGTTAGATAGATTTACCGATCGAGCGCGCAAGGTCATGTCGATGGCCAAACAGGAGGCGCTCGATCTTCATTCAAATAAGGTGCGCACCGAGCACCTGCTGCTCGCGCTTGCCAAGGAGGACGAGGGCATTGCCGCCGAGGCACTGCGCTCGCTCGACATCTCCTACGACGACATCATGGATACCCTCAAGGAGGTCCAGACCACGGTTCCCGAGCCCAGTGAGGAGACCGAGGCGGCTAAGCTCGCCTTTACGCCGCTCGTCATTAGCGTTATGGAGCGTTCATTCCGCGTGGCGCGTGAGAATAACCAGACCTACGTGTCGACCGAGCACTTGCTGATCGGCATCGTCGAAGAGGGCAACGGCATGGCCATGGACATCCTCATGCGCCTGGGTGTGTCGTCCGCCTCTATCAAAAAGGCTATCGAGAAACTCACTGCCAAGGACCAGGACAAGAAGCGTCCGCTCGCCGGCGCCGGTGCCGGGCGTCCCGGTGCGGGCCTGCCGTTCTTTAGCGGCTCGGATGCCTCTCAGCAAAAGGGGAGTGGCACCGATACGCTTAAGCAGTTCGCGACCAACCTCACGCAGAAGGCGCGCGATGGCGAGCTCGACCCTGTAATTGGTCGCGAAAAGGAAGTCCAGCGTATGATGGAAATTCTTTCGCGCCGCACCAAGAACAACCCGCTCATTCTGGGCGACCCCGGCGTGGGCAAGACGGCCATCGTCGAGGGCCTGGCTCAGCAGATTGCAGCCGGCAACGTGCCCGAGAACCTCATGAACCAGAATATCTGGACGCTCGACCTGCCGGGCCTCGTGGCGGGTGCCAAGTATCGCGGCGAGTTTGAGGAGCGCCTCAAGAACGTGATCCAGGAGGCCACCGAAGCCGACGACGTCATCCTGTTTATCGACGAGATGCACACCATCATCGGTGCCGGTTCTGCTGAGGGCTCCATCGACGCGAGCTCTATGCTCAAGCCCGTGCTCGCGCGCGGTGCCTTCCAGATTATCGGCGCCACCACGGCCGAGGAATTCCGCAAGTACCTCACCAAGGACCCGGCCTTCGAGCGTCGCTTCCAGACCATCGATGTCGAGGAGCCGAGCGTCGAGGACACGGTCAAGATCCTGACCGCGCTCAAGCCGCGCTACGAGGAGCACCACCATGTGCGCTATACGCAGGGTGCTATCGAGGCCGCCGCGAACCTTTCCAACCGCTACATCCAGGATCGCTTCCTGCCCGATAAGGCCATCGACCTCATTGACGAGGCCGGTGCCCGCGCTCGCATCGCCGCGAATCGCGCGCCCGAGCCGGTGCGCGAGGCCGAGCATCGCATAGAGGAGCTCAAGGCCGCCGCGCAGGAGGCCACCGAGAGCGACGACATGAACAAGGCCGCCGAGATTACCGAGCGGCAGAAGGCCGCCGAGATTGAGCTCGCCGAGGCCAAGGCCGCCTGGACCGCCGAGCTCGACGCCAGCCCGCTCACCATCGATGTGAGTCAGATCGCCGATATCGTGTCCGTGACTTCGGGCGTACCGGTGTCCTCGCTTACCGAGAGCGAGAGCCGTCGCCTGCTGCAGGCCGAAAGCGTGCTCAAGACCCGCATTATCGGCCAGGACGAGGCCGTCGAGGCCGTTGCCAAGGCCGTGCGCCGCAGTCGCTCGCCGCTCAAGGATCCGCGTCGCCCCGGCGGCAGCTTTATCTTCCTGGGCCCCACCGGCACGGGCAAGACCGAGCTTGCCAAGACGCTCGCCGAGTATCTCTTTGGCAGCAAGGACGCGCTCATCAGCTTCGACATGTCGGAGTTTGGCAGCGAGTTCGAGGTCTCCAAGCTTATCGGTAGCCCTCCGGGTTACGTGGGTCACGACGAGGGCGGCCAGCTCACCAAGGCTGTTCGCCGTCATCCGTACTCGGTCGTGCTGTTCGACGAGATCGAGAAGGCGCACCCTGATATCTTCAACATCTTGCTACAGGTGCTGGAGGAGGGCCGCCTGACCGATAGCCAGGGCAAGACGGTCGATTTCCGCAACACCGTGATTATCATGACGTCCAACGTGGGCGCCCGCGAGATCGCGCAGGATGCGAGCGTGGGCTTTGGCACCACCGGCGAGCAGGGTCTCACGTCGAGCGAGATCCGCGGCCGTGCGATGGGCGAGCTCAAGCGCCTGTTCCGCCCCGAGCTGCTCAACCGTATCGATGACATCGTGGTGTTCCAGAAGCTTTCGGGCGAGAACCTGACCAAGATCGCTCACCTGCTGGTGGACGACCTGCGCCAGCGCCTGATTGCCAACGGCATGAACATCAAGCTCACCGATGCGGCCTACGACAAGATTGTGGCCGAGGGCACCGACCTCACCAACGGTGCGCGTCCGCTGCGCCGCGCCATCCAAAAGCTCATTGAGGATCCGTTGTCCGAGGAGCTGCTGGCCGGCGAGTGGGGCAGTGGCGATACCGTCCTGTGCGATGTGGCCGACGGCAAGTTTGTCTTTAGCCATGGTACGGGCGAGATCCCGGCACCGCGTCCGGCGGGCACGCTCGGTGGCGATACCGCTCCGGCGGCGCCGCACACCGGAAACGCTGCGCCTGTGAGTAGTGGCGTGACCTCGGGCCCCGGCGGTATGATGCAAGCTGGCTCCGGCGCGCTGTAGGGCGTGGCGACAATTTGATACGCTCAATCGAGGCGCTCTGGCAAGGGCGCCTCGATTTGTAGAGCTGCGGTGATTGTGACCGTTACGCTCTGCGGTCCGCCGTTAGCCGATGATGCGAGGGCGCTCGGCGTTTTCGACTGGTTTATGCAAACGAAGTCTGGGAATATACAAGGCGCATGTCTTATTGTCTAACCAGTTGCGCCAAGGAGGCACCATGGACTACAAGATTACTGGCTACGAGCCCGCCCAGCTGTTCCATTTCTTTGAGGAGGTTAGCGCGATCCCCCGTGGGTCTGGCAACGAGAAGGGCATCAGCGATTTCCTGGTTGCGTTTGCCAAGGAGCGCGGCCTTGACGTGTACCAGGACGAGGTCTACAACGTCATCATTCGCAAGCCCGCATCTGCCGGTGCCGAGAACGCCCCGACCGTGATGTTGCAGGGCCATATCGACATGGTGTGCGACAAGTTGGGCTCCGTTGAGCACGACTTTACGACCGATGGTATCGACCTGGTCGTCAAGGATGGTGTCCTTACCGCCAACGGCACCACCCTGGGTGCCGACAACGGCATTGCCGTCGCGCTTATGCTTACCGTGCTCAACGATGATTCGATTGTCCATCCGGCCCTCGAGTGCGTATTCACCACCGACGAGGAGACTGGCCTGGTCGGCGCCGAGACGCTCGACAAGTCCCAGATTAGCGCCCGCACCATGATTAACCTTGACTCCGAGGAAGAGGGCGTTGCCACCGTCAGCTGCGCCGGCGGCGTCGTCGTTACCTACACCTGCCCCATCGCGCGCGAGCACAAGACCGGTAGCACCCTCACGCTCGACATCTCCGGCCTGCTGGGCGGTCACTCCGGCTCCGACATCAACCTGGAGCGCGGCAATGGCAACCTCATCATGGCCCGCATCATCGACCGCCTGATGGTCGCCGGCGAGCCCGCCATCGTCAGCTTCAACGGCGGCACTAAGGACAACGCCATCAACCGTGAGTGCAAGGCCGAGCTGGTTTACGCCGACCACGCTGCCGCCGAGGCCGCGGCCCAGATCGCAAAGGACATCATCGCCGACGTCACCGCCGAGCTCGAGGTCTTCGACCCCGGCTTTACCTGCACCGTCGAGATTGCCGACGACGCCGAGGTCGAGGCCATGGACCAGAAGTCCGCGCTTGCTCTCATCCGCGCTCTGCGTCTTGCCCCTAACGGCGTGATTCGCCGCAACGTCGCCACCGACGGCTCCGTCGAGGTTTCCTCCAACATCGGCGTGGTTGCCACCTCTGACGACCAGGTCAAGATCATGCTGTCCCCGCGCTCCTCGATCACCTCGCTGCAGAACGAGTTCAAGGACCGCCTGCAGATGCTGGCCGATGTCCTGGGCTTCGACGCCAAGTTCGAGTTCGAGTATCCCGGCTGGAGCTATGCCGAGCATTCGCCGGTCCGCGACGTCTTTGTCGAGAGCTATCGCGAGCTCTTTGGCTCCGAGCTGCGCATCGAGTCCATTCACGCCGGCCTTGAGTGCGGCCTGTTTGTCGAGGCCCTGCACGGCCTGGACGCCATCGCCGTGGGCCCGACGCTCTCCGATGTCCACACCCCGGACGAGAGCATGGAGCTCGCTTCTGCCGAGCGCTTCTACGAGTTGCTCATCGACGTTCTCAAGCGTCTCGCTGCGTAAAGATTGCGCTAGCAGCAGTCCGAGCCACGTGCTAGCGGATTGCAAATGACATTACGAGAGGGGGCACCCGGTCTTTTGCGACAGGTGCCCCCTCTCTTCTTTTAAGAAATGGGAAATTGATTGGCGTCTAGCCCATATCCGCCTTGATGAGGTCGAGGGTGCGCTGGCAGTTTTCGCGGACGGGCCCGAGCATATGTTCGCGCAGGTCCGCCATGCCGGGCAGGTCGGCGTATTCGTCCATGACCTCCTCCATGCAAATGGGTACCTCGTAGGCGAGGTCCATCATGGTCGCAAAGCAAAACTTCTCGGTTAGCCCGGCATCGGTGAGCGCCGTCTCCAGCGCGGGGTCGCCCATACCGTGGTATCGGCGGATAGCGCCTGGACCGATGCGCCCCACACGATTTTCGCCGCCAACGCTCATGGCAAGGCGCGCCCGGCGGCGCATGCGCTCGTACGCCAAGCCCGATGCGACATCGTACATTCGAGCCATCATGGCTGCGCCGTCGTTTCCAAGGAGCAGGGAATAGTTTTTCGCATGCGCATCCGGTGCGCCGATAATGGCGTTGAAGAACAGTATCTGCGTAAACAGATACAGGTTAAGTTGATGGTGGCTCGTATTTACGAGGAGCTCTTGAATGTCGCGGGTGGTCGGGCCGCCGTCAGCCGTGTACTTTTGGGCGGGCATCACCCCAAGTGCCTGACAGAGGTCTTCTTGATGTAGGCGCCTGATCGTTCCGTCTTCGACTTTCATGCGGTCATAGCGCTCAACAATGAGGGCAGGTTCGTCCTCAAACATACGATATTCGACGTTTGCCGTTGCGATACCGGCGCGCTGGGCGCTTTTCATGCAGACAAACTCATTGAGAGCCTCGAGTTTAAATCCGATAACGCCATTTTTGAAAATATGCGTCGTAGGCGAGGAGCCCATGCATTCGCACCAGCGGCCGTCTATGAGTGCGAGAGCGAACTTGCCCTGGTTGCCTCCGAGTGACCAACTTTCATCTAGACCCATCCACGATGCATCGCGGTCATCTCTGATCGACTTGAGGCGGAGAGCAATTTCGTGGTCGTCTATAGGGCGGTATTCGCCGGCGCGATGCAGGACGGCATCGGCATCTTCTTCGGCACAAAACTGCACTCCGCCCGGACAGTCGAGTCCGATATGGCTGAGCAACGCAACGGGATTGTTGGGCCTAACGTCGAATTCGGCGGCAATCGCTTTTCGTTGGTCCTCGCTGTCGGGTAGAAGGCCAAACAGGTACGGATTCATGACCTGTTGGCTGTATGTACGATTTGATACGGGTATGTTGATCGATAATGCTGGCCCGTCATAGTCTTGATCATAGGCAAAGCTGACTAGACCGTTCTCATCTTGCATGAGCGTTCCTGCAGGTTCGCCGCAAATAATAGTCCGAAGCGATGTGGTGGCCATTGGCTATTTCCCGTCAGGCTTTGGTTGGACAGATGCGTTCGCGGCAATCGAGACTCCGAGATTGGACATGGCGAAATCTGCGAAGGCTTTGTCGTAGAGTTCAGACGTAAAGGGGGCGTCTGCAAGAACCGGAATGGCGGCGCAGCAACGGTAGCTATGAGAGGGACGTTGAGCGCGATGGCGTCTGGGGGTGCTGCGAGTTTGCAGATCGGCATGCGGAACGTTGGCTGATTGCTCGTTATTCGTTTTGACGATATCCCCTTGAGCGGCGAGCGCCAGTCCGAGAGCATTAAAGATCGCCAATAGCTTGTCGAGTCGAATGCCGGTGGCATCTCCCAGCTCGAGCGATGCGAGCAGGCGCTCCGAAACACCGGCTTTTTTAGCGAGGGCCGCACGGGTGATTCCCTGTGAGTCGCGTGCCTGGCGCACGTAGATGCCAGCTTGGCGCGGCGTGGTGATGGGAAGGGTATCCACGGCAATCTCCTAACGTGCAGACTTTTGCATATCAGTATGACATGCAAAAGTCTGCACGAATAGGCATTATGCAAAACTCTGCATGAGACTTCTACATTGACGTTGAGCTTATGAGAGGCACTTTTTATATCGCGAGAATCCCCAGATGCTCAAGCAAGATCTTAAGCCCGATGAGGATGAGCGCGACGCCGCCCACGATGGCGGCAGGTTTTTCGTAGCGCGAACCAAAGGTATGACCGATTGCCACGCCGGCAACAGAGAAGATAAACGTCGTGATGCCGATAAGCGACACGGCGGGAACGATGTCGACCGAGAGCGCGGCAAACGAGATACCCACGGCGAGCGCGTCGATTGAGGTGGCGATGGCGAGGATCAGGTACTCTCCCAGGTCGATCTTTTCGGCATCCTTGCCGTCGCCTTCATTCTCGTCCTCGGTAAAGGCCTCCCATAGCATTTTGCCGCCGATAAAGGCCAAAAGGATAAAGGCGATCCAATGGTCGATGGGTCCGATGATGCCCATGAATTGGCTGCCAAGCGCCCATCCGATCACGGGCATGCCGGCCTGGAAGCCGCCAAAGAACAGGCCGAGCACCACGGCGACTTTAAGGTTGATCTTTTTCATGCCGAGACCCTTGCAGATGGAAACGGCAAAGGCGTCCATCGAAAGGCCAACGGCGAGCAACACGAGCTCTGCGAGTCCCATAGTCTGGCTCCCTCTCTGCGGGCGAACCCGATTACACGACTACTCCCTCATTTATATGAGACCCGATGCTACCACATGAGCAGCCAAAAGAGTCCCGTCCCAAATGGGCTACCTAAGCGGCGTTCGCTCATTCTGTAAGCATCGGATTTCGCGAGCGTGGCGGGGGCAAACCGTGAGAAACTATTTAGCGTTTATGGAGCGTATAGGATTGGAGCGATGCCTTGGATAAGAACGAGTTGCAAAAGCGTATGGAACAGGCCATTCGTCTGACGGCACCTGGCCAGCCGATCCGCACCGCCCTCGACATGATCATTGCCGGTCACCTGGGCGCCCTTATCTGCGTCGGCGACACCGAAAACGTGCTCGCTGCCGGTAACGATGGCTTCCCGCTCAACATTTCGTTCACCTCGAACCGTCTGTTCGAGCTTTCCAAGATGGACGGCGCCATCGTCATTGACGGTGACCTCACCCAGATTCTGCGCGCCAACTTCCACCTCAATCCCGATCCCTCACTCGCCACGAGCGAGACGGGCATGCGTCACCGTACTGCCGCTCGCATGTCGGTGCTCACCGACGCCATCGTGATCTCGGTTTCGGCTCGTCGTGCTGTCGTCAACGTGTATGTCCACGGCAAGAGCTACGAGATCCAGCCCGTCACCACCATCATGAGCTCGGTCAACCAGCTCGTCGCCACGCTCCAGACCACCCGGCAGTCGCTTGATCGCTCCCTGCTGCGCCTGACGGCCCTTGAGCTCGACGACTACGTTACGCTCGCCGACATTACCGGTATTTTCTCGAGTTTCGAGATCATGCAGCAGGCAAAGACTGAGCTTAAGGATTGTATCGTCAAGCTGGGCAACCAGGGCAAGCTCGTGCAGATGCAGCTCGAGCAGCTCGCCGGCTCCAGTATGGATACCGAGTATGACCTGATGATCCGCGACTACGCGAGCGACTCCTCCGAGGCCAATGCCGAGAAGATTCGCGCCGAGCTTAGCCGCATGACGCCTAAGGACCTGTCCGACCCACAGCATGTGGCGGCGGTTCTGGGTTATGACGACCTGGATGAGGACTCCGTCATGACGCCGCTGGGCCTGCGCACGCTTTCGCGCGTGTCCGTCGTGCGCGACGGCGTAGCCGAGAAGATTGTCGACGAGTACGGCTCGCTGCAGGAACTCATGGACGACATCAGCGAGGATCCGGAGCGCCTGGGCGACTTTGGCGTTAACAACCCTGCCATTCTTGCGGACTCCCTGTACCGCATGAAGGGCACCAAACAGGGGAACGCATAATGGCGCCCGTATGCGCCGTGGTCGTTGCCGGTGGCAGCGGCCAGCGCTTTGGTAACCCTGGTGGCAAGCAGCTCGTCAATGTAGCGGGTCGTCCGCTTATGAGCTGGTCCATCTGCGCGTTTGATCGGGTCGAAAGGGTCGGCCACATCGTCGTGGTTTGCCCTGCTGAGCGTCG
>CABSDO010000023.1 GCA_902476475.1 uncultured Collinsella sp.
CATACCGCCGCGGTTGATGATGACGCCGCCCGCGCCATTCTTGTCGCTCGTGGGCACGTACTCGAGCTGCATGCTGCCATCCGTCGCCGTGAGACTCGAGCGGTATCCCTTGGGCACCTTCGTTTCCTTCAGGAGGTAGTACTGGCAACCTTGCTTGTGAAGGTCATCGAAGTTGATAACGTCGTTCACGCCATTCGTGAGCGTCAGTTGTCCATCCGCGTCCGTGGTGCCGGAGCCAAGTAGGTTTTCCGGATTAGCGGTCGTGTCAGTGAAGTTCTCGTCTGTCTTGTACAGCGCGAACTGAGCGCCCTCCACCAGACCGCCATCCTGGTCGAACTTGATAATGTCGGACTCGGGAACCGTCACGAGGTTGTACTTGAGCTTCATGTTGGAGTCGGTGGCACCACGCTCCAAGTAGAAGAACTTGAGCGTGTGGCTGGTGTCGCTAGCGAAGGTGTTGCCAGTGAAGCCCTTAGTAGTATCCTGCTTCGCTTCCTGGAACTTGCTTAACAGCGTGCCGTCTGGGGAATCGTTAACCTTAATCTCGCCCGTTTGGAAGTCAATGGTCAGCTTAACACTGGTGTGGATGCCGCCAATGTCGCCCACAAGGACATCGTCAATGAACACCCAGACGTCGTCGTCGCCGGCGAACTCAAAGGTCATGGGATCGCCAGCGTTCGTTTTGCCATCCGTCGGCTGCACGAAGCGCGACGACATGGAGAGGCCGAAATAATGGTTGAGGGGTTTGTTGTTATTATATTGCCAGTCGCCGACGTTCTGCGACGTAATGCCGTTCGGGACGAGCTTGTTGTTATCCTCCTTGAATACCTCATCGGCCGCATCGAAGGGGAAGAACTGGCCTACTGTATGAGGCTCAGCCCCCGCTTGCATAACGCCGGGGGCATCGTAGACATCAAATGCATTCTTATTGGCGTTGTACGCCGCGTAGTTCTTCGAGCTGTCATACTCGTAGTAGCCGCTCTTGACCTGCAACAGACCCGTCACACCCATATGGGATATCTTGCCCGTCTGGACGGAGGAATCAAACAGGTAGCTGAGGGATTCTCCGCCCCAGCGGTCGGTGAGTTTCGGGTAACCACCGGCAAGAACATTGTTCACGATGCCGGTGCGGACCCGGGAGCCACCCGTATACTGGTTAAGTTCCTCGCTGGCTCCTTGATCCTTGAACTGGAAGCGGTGGTTCTTGTTGATGCCGCCGTTGCCGGAAACCGACAGATGGTTATCGGGATTCACCCAGTAATCAAACAGGTTGATTGTTGTCCCCGAAGGCGAAATCGTCGGAACCGTGTGGTCCGAAATTGCCGCCTCGGCACGAAGCGGCAGGAAGAAACTCGCCGTCAGCGCGATGGCGAGGGCCAGAACAATCGCATATGGCGAGACCGAGCGCAGCCCGCGACGACGGCCACAAGACATGACGGACCACCGCTCGCGCGGCCGGTGTTCACCAGGAAGTTCCCTGCTTAGACACCCCCCCCCGGTAGCAATATTCACGAGTCGAGACGTCGTCTCTCTGAGCTCCTGCATAATTTCCTCCCCAGTCACACGGCGACCCGACCGGGCGCTCCCCGGGGGCCGAGGCAGTCTGGCACATGCCCGCAGTCGTTCAAGGAATACCAACCCCAGCATATGTCTCTTAAGATATCTTAGCCTTTTTCTATTACAGTTTTTGTCTCATTACCGATGAAATCGGCTCAGTCCCTTTGTCACATTCTAGAGCGTGCGGAGCAGGGCGATGAGGAAGCGGGTGCCATGGAGGTAGGCGCGACGGGTGATGCGCTCGTTGGTGCCGTGGACGCCGCGGTCGCATTCGTCATCGTCGACCACAAAGGCGGAGAAGCGGATGCACTCGCGGCAAATGCGCTGGTAGTTGGCGGCATCGGTTGCGCCAATCACGGTCGAGGGCACGATGCTTATCGGCTCTTGGCCCACCGCAGACGATCCGTTTTCCTCCGTCCCCTTGGGATCACGGAAATAGCGGGCGGCGATGGCGCGAACGGCCTCGAGCCCCGGACCGCCCACGCGCGGGGACGGCGAGGGCTCGGAGCTGCCGGGGCCCAGCTCGACCTCGACTCGGCCAGCGAGCCCAGCGGTGGCAACGGCCTCGCGGCAGCAGGCCACGACATCGGCCACGCTCGTGCCCTCGAGCATGCGGAAGTTGATATTGGCCCACATATCCTGCGGCATTACGTTGGCACCGGTACTGCCGCCTTCGATTTGCGTGGGCGCGCAGGTGGTGGTTACAAGCGGGTACAGCTTTTTGCTGGCGAGGCAGTCGCGCACGATGGCATCCTTGCTGGCAGCAATCTCGTCTGCGGTATAAAGCCCCAGCTCGACGAGCTGGGCGGCAAGCAGATCGGTCACACGCGTCGGCCACTCGATATCGCAAATCGCGGCAATAGCGCGGCTGAGCACTTCGAGCGACGTGCCGCCGTAAGGGTTGGAAGAATGCCCGCCTTCGCTCTTCGTCTTGAGCACGATATCGGCATAGCCCTTCTCGGCAAGATCGGCATGCATAAGCCAACCCGCACCTGCGCCATACTCGGCAGCCGAAACGATACGATAGTCACCCTCGTCGATCAGGTACTCAAGCTCAACGCCACGCTCCTCGAGCGCGCGACCAATGGCACCCGCGCCGTACTGCGTGGTCTCCTCATCCTGGCCAAAGGCCAGCAGCAGGGTTCGTTCGTGTTGCCAGCCGTGCGCCAGCGCATACTCAACCGCCTCCAGGATGCCCGCAACCTGGTCTTTCATATCGATGGCGCCGCGACCCCAAATATAGGTGTCGTCCACGTGCCCGCTAAAGGGATCGTACGTCCAGTCTGTCTGGGTGCCCGGCACCACGGGGACCACGTCCATGTGGCCCATGAGCATAATGGGCTTGAGGGCAGGGTCGGAACCGCTAAGCGTCACCAATAGCGAATGATCGATAAGCTCGACCTCGCCCGCCGCGAACACGTGCGGCCAAGCCTGCTGCATATACGCGCGCAGGTCGTCGAACGGCTGCCAGTCCACCGCCTCGGCATCCATGCTCGAAATGGTCGGAAACGACAGCACACGGCCCAGGCGCTCGCATGCGCCGGCCTTGTCCAAATCGGCAAAATCATCCTCATGCGCAAAAAAGCGCCAAACCTCGGCCATGACATCCTTTCGATTGTGATGACGAGGGCCGCCCCACCGGAGCGGCCCTGCCACATAAGCGTTTGCGGTCGGTTATTTGTCCTCGAGATAACGCGAGAGGAACTCGCGGGTGCGCTGGTGTTTGGGGTTGCCAAAGAGCTCCGCCGGCGCGGCATCCTCGAGCACTACGCCCTTGTCCATAAAGACCACGCGGTCGGACACCGTGCGGGCAAAGGCCATCTCGTGCGTGACGACGACCATGGTCATGCCGTCGGCAGCGAGCTTGCGCATGACCTCGAGCACCTCTCCCACGATCTCGGGGTCGAGTGCGGAGGTCGGCTCGTCGAACAGCATGATCTGCGGATTCATACATAGGGCACGAGCGATGGCCACGCGCTGTTTTTGACCACCGGACAGGCGACCCACGGCGGCGTGCGCGAACTTTTCGAGTCCCACGCTCGTCAGATGCTCCATCGCTATTTTTTCAGCCTCGGCCTTGCTTATCTTTTTGAGCGTGACGGGCGCGAGCGTGCAGTTGTCGAGCACATCCATGTTGTTGAACAGGTTAAAGCCCTGGAACACCATGCCGATGTCCTCGCGCAGCTTGTTGATGTTGCAGCGCTCGGCCGTGAGGTCCTGGCCGTGGAACCAGATGTGGCCCGCGTCCGGGGTCTCGAGCAGGTTGAGGCAGCGCAGGAAGGTCGACTTGCCCGAACCCGAGGCGCCGATAATGGTGACGACTTCGCCGGGGTTAACGGACAGGTCGATGCCCTTGAGTACCTCGAGCGAGCCAAAGCTCTTGCGCAGGCCCTCAACGCGGATGAGCGGCTCATTGGTCTGTGCGGCGGCCGCAACGCCGGTAATGGCGGTATCTGCCATGATAATTCTCCTCGTCTTGAGCCTAGTTGGAGCTGGGCAGCGTGACCGGAGCCTCGGCGCCGAGCTTTTTGCCAAAGGCCTCAAGCAGGCGGCTCGCCACGAGCGTCAGGATCAGGTAGACCACGAGCGCCACGCAGTAGACCTCCATCTGGCGGTAGTACACGCCGGCGACGGTGGTGGTGGCGTACATGAGGTCAAACACGCCGATGACCGAGAGCACCGACGAATCCTTGATGTTGATGATGAGCTCGTTGGTGAGCGCCGGAATCGCGTTTTTAATGCCCTGGGGGAACACGACCTTGCGCATAGCCTGCCACTGCGAAAGGCCCAGCGAGCGCGCCGCCTCGGCCTGGCCGGGATCGATGGACTCGATGCCGCCGCGCAGGACCTCCATCATGTAGGCGGTGGAGTTGAGCGAGATGGTAACGAGGCCGGCGGTGAAGGTGCTCCAAATCTGGTTGGCCTGAGCGGTCTCGAAGCCCATGCCGCGCAAAACGGTGAAGCCCGCGTAATAGATGAGCAGGCCCTGGACCATCATGGGCGTGCCGCGCACGATGGTGGAGTAGATGGTCGCAAAGCCGCGGCCGATACTCTTAAAGAAGCGCACCAGGTCGTTATCCACGCGGTCGAAGGTCTGAATACGCAGGAACACAAAGAGCAGTGCCAGGAAGAATGCGATGACGGTGCCGAAGGTGGCAAGCGCGATGGTGATCTCGATACCGCGAATGAAGAAGTCGCCGCTCTTGTAGGTCATGTAGACCAGGCTCGACAAAAAGTCGCTGGGGTTGGAATCCGAGACAATGCTCACCTGCACCAGGTCGATAAACGACATGACGCAGCGGTCGATAAAGAAAACTGCCGCGATGGCGACCACGACGTAGCTGCCTAAACGTGCTCCACGACGGAAACGCTCGGATGCGAACGGCGACTTTTCGCGATAGTCGCTCCAGTGCATAAGCTTGGTGACCAGCGCCGCCGCCGACACGACGAGCCACGCCCACAGGATTGCCCAAAGGCAATCTTGAAACACGCCCGTGGGAGCCAAGAAGCTCAGCGGTGTGGGGTTGCGCTGGCTAAACGCCAGGCCGAGCGCCGCGATAACGCTCGTGCCCAGGTACACATAACGGTGGTCGGCCTTGATAAAGGAGGCCAGACGATTGATGGTTTTCATGCTGCCTCCCTATGCCGGCTGGCGGTCGAGGCACGCGTCCCACATTTGGTCGCGCTCCTCTTGGCTAATGCCCTTGAGTGTCTTGTCGATGAGCTTAAGGAGCTTGTCCGAGCCCTTGCGGCAGCCGACGTTTGCCGCGACCTCCTGCTTAAAGCCCTCGCCCTCGGCAAAATGAATGGGGACGATGCCCGGGTTTTGGGCCATATAGCCCTTCTCGTTCTCGGTGTTATAGGTCACGGCGTCGCACGTGCCCTGCAGCAGGTTCGAAAACACCGTGGGAACCGAATCGACCGGGTTCTTGTGGACAACGCCCGGAATCTCGTCGATGACGGTATCGAGCATGGTGTCCTTTTGCCCGAGGACCGTAGCGCCGCTAAAGTCGCTGAGCTTGGTCGCATTCTGGTAGGGCGAGCCCTCTTTTACGAACAGGCCAAAGTAACCGATAAAGTACGGGTCGGAAAAGCCGACAGACTCCTCGCGCTCGGGCGTGGCGCTCATACCGGCGATGATGAGGTCGATCTGGCCGTTGTTGAGCGAGTCGATAAGGCCCGAGAAGCTCTGTTTGACGGCAACGGGCTCGCCGCCGAGGGCCTTGCAGACAATCTTGGCGATCTGCACGTCGTAACCATCGGCATAGGCGCCCTGCACGTTGTCGATGGGGATGGTGTACTCGCTGGCTTCGGAGACCTGCCAGTTGTACGGGGCGTAGGCCGCCTCCATGCCAATGCGGATCTTGTCCTTGCCGATCACGGAATCGGACAGGTCGTCGCGACCGCCGCCCGTCGTGGACTGAACTACTTCCAGCGTGGAGGGACGCTGGCAACCGGCAAGTGCGCCGGCGACGACAGAAGCGCTCGCAGCGAGAGCGCTACCCAAAAAGATGCGACGGCTGCATATCGGCTGGGTATGCGCGCCGCATTGATGGGGAGAATGCATAATCTGCCTTCCCTGTTGAATCGTATGCTGACGACTTAACAGGATATACGCCAGCGACCAGCAGCGCAGCACAAGCTCGAAAAATTAATAGACACACGGTAGTCATTGGGAGCGTCGATGTTTTGGCAATGCCAGCGAGCGCCGCCCAGAGCGAACAAGTTGGCATGAAAAAGGCAAGGCATGACCAGAAGGTCTATGCCTTGCCTTTTGAATGACAAATTGTCGCTCTGGGCGGCGCGCAGCGTCGACCGATCCGCCGTTCGCTAGAACGGCGGAACCTCTAGAGCAAGGTGACGCTAAAGCTACGTTTATCGGTAGCGCCGGGGGCCAGCGTAATGGTGTTGACCTTGTGCTCAAAAACATCGTCCTCGGTGTCCATGGTGGTATGACCGGTCCAGGGCTCGAGCGCCACAAACGGAGCGTCGTTGGCGGCAGACCACACGCCGATGTACTTAAAGCCCTCAAAGTCGATCTTGACGCCGTGGCCCGACTTGCGGCCGCGCAGTGTGAGCGTGGAGCCCGGAGTATCGGTGAACATGATGGCATCGTTATCGAAGCTGCGGTGCGTGATGGGCAGCACGTCCGAGTTATCGGGCGCCTTGTAGCTGCCCTCGAACGTCATAAGACCGTCGGGCGTGATGATGGGAGCCTCGTTGGTCCAAGCCTCGGTAAACGCCAACTCGTAATCCTCGAACGCCTCGTCCTCGGCACCGGGGGCGGGCACGTTAAATGCGGGGTGGCCGCCCACCGAGAACGGCAGGTCCACGTCGCCGGTGTTGGTGACGGCAAAGGTCTGCGTGAGCGTGGCGTCGCCGGTCAGGGCATAGGTCATGTTGAGCTTAAAGTGGAACGGGAACGCCTTGAGCAACTCGGGCGTGTCAGTGATCTCGTACGTTACCGAGGAGCCATCCTCCGAAACCTCGACCAACTTGTGCTCGACGATGCGAGCGAGTCCATGGCGCGGCATCTCGCAGGTGCCGGCCGCAGATGTCGCCATGTTGTTGCGCAGCGATCCCACGATGGGGAACAGGATAGGCGCATGCTTGCCCCAAAAGGCCGGGTCGCCCTGCCACAGATACTCGTTGCCGTTGAGGGCAAGGCTCGTGAGCTGGGCGCCCATGGAATCGATGGCCGCGGTAAGGCCGCCGCGCTTGATGGTGGTGACGGTGGACATGCTACTTCCTCCAATAGTAAACAACGGTGTCGAGGGCTATTGTCCCACTCTTGGCGGCGGGGTTGAGCGACAGGTGCAGTTATTGAGCAATAGCGTAAAGGTCAAACCCGCCCTGCGGCGTGCTATCGACCGTATCGGGCGCCTGTGAATTAAAACTCACCGGAACCATGCGCTTTGAGGCACGGTAACGCGTGCCGTCGGTGGCGACGGGCGGCTCATCGACCGTGAGCTCGTAGTCGCCGGGCTTGAGCTCGATGCCGTCACCTTCGGAATTGACGTATTGGTACTCGTCGATCGCTTGCCCCTTGAGCGTGCGACCCACGATATGGACGAGCATCTGGCTGTCGCCGCGCGCGGTGTCCCACGTCGCGCCGTCCTTGACCTCGACCGATACATGCACCGAGCGCGTGCGGCTGAGCGATTGTTCGACGGACATCTCGACCTTGGCGGCGTCTTGGCGCTGCTGCTCGACATGACCCCAGATGCTGCCGATCGCCGAGCAAGCGATGACGCCGGCCATAAAGGCGCTGAGGATGGGGCCGAGCGGAGAGCGACGGCCCGCGTCTTCCTCGCGAGCCAGGTTGGGGCGATGGGTGGGGGCGGGCGCCTGGGCACCCTGCACGGGCACGTCGAGTATGCTGAAGGATGCCGTGCTGCCGGGGTCGATGGTATGGCGCGGCTGTGGGGTCTTTGCCGGCGAGATCGACATGTCGGCCGGCTCGCCGAGCGTGGCCGTGGCATCGGCCTTCGCCTCGTCGGCCTCGGCCTGGGCCCAAGCCTGTTCAAAGGTTAGGGGTTCGGCGGCATCGGAGGCGGCTTCAGGCTCGACACCGGCATCGTTGCCGGTCTCGTCCTCGTCGCTCGACACGTCACACGGCGCGGGCTCGTCCCACTCTTCGTCCGGAGCCTCGCCCTCGCTATACCACCATTCAAAGTTATCGATATCCATACGGGGCGCCCCTTAAGCCTCGCAAATAAACACTTGCTAGCCTTATACCCCCAGATGACACGGGAGCTCGCCGGCACAGACAGGAAAAGCGTCACAACATTCGACGCTTTTCCTCGTTTTCGAAATTTTCATCGAATGTTGTGATGGTTTGGGCGGCAGCCATGCCGCGAATGTGACAAAGGGACTGTCCCTTTGTCACATCTGGAGGGTAACGGGGATTTGGATGCAGCAGAAGTCCTCTTGGTGGGACTCGTCATAGCTCGTGGTATCGAGGTAGCAAAAGTCGAAGGCGTTGCCGATAGGCTGGAGCGCGTGCTCGTCCATGCAGGCAACGATGGCGCGGATGCCCTCGGGCTCGTATGGCATGCCCCAGCGGCTCATGCACAGATATGTGCCCTCGGGCAGCACCTCGATGCCAATCTCTGCCAGCTCGGCGGGATCGCTCGGCAGCAGCTCCTCGGCACCGCGCGGCAGCACGGCAAAGGAGCCGGCGCCGGCAATAGGGTCGTCGGAATGCAGCGCCTCGCGACGCAGCATGGCACCCCAGCCGCGCATGGGGCGCGTGCCCGTCAACGTACGCATGCGCAGAATCGCCCGCATGAGCGTGGGGTGAAGCATTGGGCGGCCGCGCTCGATATCGCCCGGGAACTCCTCAAAGACCACGTAGCGGCGCTCAAACTGTTTGAGCTCCGGCTTGCCCTCGCGCTCGCGCCAGTAGACCGCCTCGTCGTAAAAGCTCAGACGCTCCTGAACGCTGGCGCGCTCCGCCTTAAGGCCGGCAATCTGCTCGTCGAGCGCCTGCACCCGCGAGCGCAGGTGCTCGGTCATCTCACCGATATCGAACGTCGAGGTTAGGCGGTCAATCTCGTCGAGCTCCAGCCCCAGGTCGCGCAACATGCAGATGAGACGCATGAGCGGAATCTGCGTGGGCGAATAGAAGCGGTAGCCCTTTTCGTTGACCACGGCGGGCTTAAACAGGCCGATCTTGTCGTAGTAGATGAGCGTTTGACGCGAAACGTTGAACAAGCTCGCCATCTCGCTGATCGCATACATGCCCGTCTGCATAGGTCCTCCCGACACACCAAAGCCCGCCGCCCACAGGGGCAGCGGGCTCAAACACTACTCGTATCCTACCCTAAATACGTCTACGACCAGCGCTTATAGTTTTTGCACGACACGCCGACGGCCTCGAGCGCCTTAGCGGCGATGTGATGCACCGCGTCGTCGAGCGTAGCGGGGCCGTTGTAGAACGTGAGCATGGGCGGCATGAGCATGACACCCGGAACGCGCGCCAGGCGCGCCATGTTGTCGACATGAATGGCGCTAAAGGGCGTCTCGCGCACCATAAGCACCAGACGGCGCTGCTCTTTCATCTGCACGTCGGCCGCGCGCAGCAACAGGTTTTCGCTGTAGCCGCTCGCGATACCGGCAAGCGTCTTCATGGAGCAGGGCGCCACGATCATGCCATCGACCGGATAGGTACCGCTTGCGATGGCAGCGCCGATGTTCTTGTTGTCGTAGACCACATCGGCGTGTGCGGCAAACTCGTCGAGTGTCATGCCGAGCTCCTGCTCGATGGTGATCTCTCCCCCGCGCGTGACGACAAGCGCCGACTCGGCGCCGGCCTGGCGCAGGCACTTGAGGCACTCAAGGCCCAGCGCAGCACCGCTGGCACCAGAGACGCCAACGACAATGCGACGGGGACGGGCAGAAGACTCGGACATGACAACTCCTTAACTACTTGGTAGGGCTACTTACTAGAAAGCAAGCTCGGCGGCCCACTTGTCCATGTCGATCTCCATGAACTGCGAGCGGATGAAGTTCTTCTTGAGGTTGAACGGAACCGTGCAGTCGAAGATGGCCTTGCAGGCGATGCCGTGCTCGCGGATCGAAGGATCGAACGCAGGGTCGTTGGACGGATCGAGCACGTGGCAGTGGCAGCCAGGGATGGTGATGAGGTCGACGTCGGCATGGAAACGCGTGGTCATGGCCCACATAACGTCGCTCATGTCGAAGATGTCGACGTCCTCGTCGACCAGGATCACATGCTTGAGCTCGGAGAATGCCGAGAAGGCGAGCATGGCGGCGTTGCGCTGACGGCCCTCGTCATTCTTGCTCGACTTTTTGAACTGCATGATGGCAACGAACTTGCCGCCACCGCAGGGAGCAGCGTGAACGTTGAGCAGACGGCCCGGGATAGCGGTCTCGACCATCTTGTAGATGGAAGCCTCGGTGGGGATGCCGGCCATGGAGACGTGCTCGTGCGAAGGACCGATGCAGCTCTCCATGATGGGGTTGGTGCGGGTGGTGACGGCGGTGATCTTGATCACCGGGCAGACCTTGGCGCCACCGGTGTAGCCGGGGAACTCGGGCATAGCGTAGCCGTGGCCGTTGACGTCCTCGTTGATGGTCTCGTCGTGCATGAGGTAGCCCTCGAGCACGTACTCGGCGTTGGCGATGCACTTCTGCGGAACGGTGACGCAGTCGGCGAGCTCGACGGCATGGCCGCGCAGAGCGCCGGCGATCTGCAGCTCGTTAAAGCCGAGCGGCGTGGTGGGAGCCTCGAAGCCGCAGCACATGTACACAGCGGGGTCCAGGCCGATGGAGATGGAGATGGGCATATCCTCGCCGCGCTGGCAGTACTCGTCGAAGAACGCACCCAGGTGACGGCTGCCCGGGGTGATCCACATGGCGAGCTTGTCCTTGTCGACGCAGGAGAAGCGGTGGATGGTCACGTCGGACTGAGTGCCATCGGGGCTCGTGCCGTAGGCGAGGCCCATGGTGATGTAGGGGCCGCCGTCGACGGGCGTGTTGGTGGGGGCGGGAACGATCTTGCGCAGGTCGAAGCCCTCGTCGGTCGCCTTGTACACGACCTCCTGGCAGTCGACGTGCTTGCCCTCGGCGATCTGCTCGGGAGCGATCAGGTTCTCGAAGCGCTTGCCGATCTCGAGGCCCAGGCGCTCCTCGTCGAGGTCGAGCAGAGCGGCAACGCGCTTGCGGCTGGCAAGCATGCCGATGCAGACCCTGGCGTCGCCAAAGCCCTTGACGTTGTTGAAGACCATGGCCGGACCCTCTTTGGTCGGGCGCATGACGGTGCCGCCGGCGCCGACGTGACGGTAGACGCCCGAGACCTCGGCATCGGGATCGACCTGAGTGTCGGTCTCGAGCAGCTGGCCAGGCATCTCGCGCAGGAAGTCGAGCGCGGAACGCAGGTCGTGGATCTGGGAAGCATCGGTAGTGGACATAGCGTGCTCCTTTCGGGAGAGAGCCCGACGGCGGGATGCCGCTGGGCGGGATAACGTAGGTGCCGTAGCGCTTGCAGTTAAAGCGCGCGGCTGAGCTCAAGCGCTCGTCATCGAAGCAAGAGCGCTCGGCTGCTTACATCAGGCCAAAGAGATGGAACCAGGCGGCCTCGACCAGCACGACGATAAAGACGACCGCGGTCAGCGGAATGCCCATGCGCATGGCCTCTTTTGAGGTGTAGCCGCCGGCGTCCTTACCCTCGCCAATGAGGATCGGCAGGTTGTGGAACGGCAGGATGTAGTGGATGTTGATGGACGTGAAGACGATAAGCGCCACGGCGAGCGGGCTCACGCTGGAGCCAGCGGCAAAGCTGATGAATGCCGGCACGCACACGCCGAGCACGGCCATAACCGAACCCATGAACATGTGGATGATCATGGAAAGCGCGGCGACGAGCAGGGCGAACAGGAAGATGTTCTCGGGAACGGAGCTGGGGAGCACGACGTCGGCGATCCAGGCGTTCATGCCGGTGGCACCGCCCACGGACCCCACGGCCATGGCGGCCGTCAGGAACATGAGGGACTTGATGTCGACGGCGTTCCAGCTGGCGGGGGTGAGAACCTCACCGATGATGGGCATGGCGAGCGCGACGCCGATGGCCAGGGTGACCCAGCCGATGTAATCGCCCGAGACGGTGAGCCACAGCGCAATGGCGACGACCAGCCACACGACGGTGCGGATCTCCTTGACGGAGAGCTTGCCGAGCGCGGCCTGCTTGGCCACGATCTGCTCGCGATCGTAGACGAGCTCCTTGCTGGGCTTAAAGAGGAAGAGGCCCAGGAACAGGGTGCACAGCAGCGCGACCAGCATAGGCACGCTCATGTACAGGAACCAGTCGACGAAGGACGGGCTCATGCCGCCGGCCTCGGCGCTGTACTGCGCAACGAGCGGGTTGAGCGTGGAGTCGCCGGTCAGGAAGAACATGGAACCCGGGGCGGCAGCGGCAAACACGAGGAAGCCGAGCTTGCCCTTGTCGTCGTCACCGTAGCCGGCGGACTCGGCGATAACCGAGACGACGGCCAGGATGAGGAAGGCGCGAGGGAACGGGTGCGGGATCAGCAGCGACAGCACAAAGGTGAGCGCGAAGATCGAGATGATGAGCGACTTGGCGTCGCGCACGAACTTGAGCATGAACGCGTAAGCGATGCGCTCGCCCAGGCCCGACTCCTTAACCGCGCTGGCGATGAGGTAGGCGCCGATGACGAGCCACATGGTGGCCTTGGTCCACGAGCTAAACGTGGAGGCGACCGTCGCCGAAATGCTCGCGGCACCCGTGTCGTCCACGCACACCTTGAACAGGACGAGCAGCGCGCAGTAGAGCAGGCCCACAAAGCCCGGCTGTGCCACGCCACATGCCCAGAACACCACCGTGGCGAGCGTCAGTGCCAGACAGGTCTGACCGCCGACCGTGAGCTCGACCGTCGAACTCAGCTCCGCCAAAGGAAGAAACTTCACCAGCAAAAAGACAACGATACCCAGCACAAAGCCAATTTCGCGCTTGGTGATCTTAAACGCCTTCTTTTCCGCTTCCATCTCCCCACCTTTCTTGTTGGGGGCGCTCCGGACTCACAGCGGCCTTGCCGCTAAAAAGGGGCGCCCGTTATCGGACACCCCTTACGTTGCGCTGTGTTGTGACAATACAGTCAAGCGAGATTTTTTGGATGGCTTGCAGTCCTCTCCCCTCTGGGCAGAAAAACCGTCCCAACATTCGGCGTTTTTTCTCGTTTTTGAGATTTTCATCGAATGTTGGGACGGTTTGGGCAGCCGGTCAACCGTGCTATGTGACAAAGGGACTGTCCCTTTGTCACATCGCGAGGGTCGCGCGGATGGTTGGGTCGCTGAGGGCCTCGCGGAGCCAGGGGACCAGCTGCTCGGGATGACCTTGCAGGTAGCCATTGAGCTCGGAGAGGGTCACGCGACGCACTTCCGAAATTTCCTCTTGGTTGATGTGCAGCTCGCCCGGCTCGACGCGGGCCAGATAGACCTCGCACCATTCGCACTCGCAGCGGCCGTCGCCGTGATCCTCACGGTAGACCACGTGACCCAGGTGCTTGAGCTCGTCGGGCTCGCGCATGATGCCGAGCTCTTCGTTGATGCGACGCGCCGTCGCAGCGGCGACGTCCTCCCCCGGGAGCGGATGGCCGGCGCAGCTATCGGCCAGCACCCCACCCCACAGGCGCTTGAGCGGACTGCGGCGGCAGAGCAGCAGACGTGCGTCCTCGCCCTGGCCCTCGACCAGAAGCGTCAGGAATGCTTGGTGCAGGATACCCTCGCCGGTATGGGCTTTGATGCGATCCACAGGAGCGAGCACCTCGCCGGTCGCAGCATCGACCGCTACGACCTCGGCACCCGCACCGCCCTCGTCCCAGCCGGCGCGTAGCACACGGGCTGCAGTTTCCTCGAGCACGGCGATGAGCTCCTTCGTGGTGTCGAGCACACGCCGCAGATCGTCCTTGCTCGCCTGCTCAACATGAAAGCCCGTGCTTGCGGTTACCGGCACACCAAAGCGCGTAGCGAGCGCCGCCGCAATGTCGTGCGCCGGGATCTCGTCGCGATGGCACGGAACGGCCAAGATGCTCACAGTCGCCGTACGTCCGGGCTCGGGGCGAGGAATGGCCTGCGCCGTGGCTCCCAGGTGTGCGAACTCCGGCGAGCAGGCGTACACCACCATGCCCCGCGGCGTCACCGTCAACTGGGCCTCGAGCGCAAACTTGCCCTCGCCCACTGCAACCTTTGTCGTGTGCATACCCATGGGATCTCCTGTCGCCCGCGATGTACCTGAGACCATCTTCGCCTGTATTGCGACTATACAGGCAAGCGCGGAACGTGACAAAGGGGCTGTTCCCTGTCGTGTTCTGCTAGAGTTGCAGAGACCGGATCCGCTCATATTACGCAACATGGGAGCAACCGCCTTGACCACCGCAACCTCGTCCACAACAGCATCGACCGCCGCCGCGCTTTCACCCGCGCGCACCAATTTTTGCCTGGTGCTGCTCGTGTTGTTGGGCTTTTCGCTCGGCTGCTCGGAGTTCGTGGTTATCGGCATCGAGAGCGACCTGGCGACAGAACTCGGCATCTCGCTTGCCACCGCGGGCCAGCTCATCAGCGTGTTCGCGCTGGTCTACGCCATCGCAACGCCGGCGCTTGCGCTCAGCACGGGACGCTTCCGCCGCTATCAGTTGCTCGTGTGCTACAGCATCGTCTTTGTACTGGGCAATCTTGTTATGGCGCTGGCGCCCAACTTTCAAGTGCTGTTTGCCTCGCGCATCATCTTGGGCTCCGTCTCGGGCGCACTGCTCGCCGTGGGCGTGACGTATATCCCCGAGCTGCTGTCCCCACAGCAGACCTCGCTCGCCATCTCGGTGGTGTACGGCGCGTTTTCCGTGGCGATGGTCTTTGTGACCTCGATCGGCAAGTTTGTGGCCGATACGCTCGACTGGCACGTTGCCATGTACGGCACGCTCGCCTTTGCCGTTCTGATCTGCGCCGCGCTCGTGGCGTTTATGCCGCGCGCCGGGCAGACCGACGAGCCTGCCACCTTCCGCGAGCAGGCGGGGCTTCTGCGCGAGCCGAGCATCATCACCGGCATGCTCATCTTTTTGTTTGGCGTGGGGTCGGTCTACGTGTTTTACGGCTACGTGACGCCCTATCTGGAGCAGGTGCTGGGCATGGGCACCGTTCAGGCGAGCACCACACTTATGGCCTACGGCGTGTTCTGCCTGATCTCGAACATCCTGGGCGGATGGATCGATGCGCGTTTTGGCATGAAGGCGCTGCTCGTGACGTTTGTGCTGCAGGCCGCGGCGCTGTTTGGGCTGTTTGCCGTGGGCGCCGCCATGCCCCTCGCGCTCGTCTTTGTCTTTAGCCTGGCGATGCTCATGTACCTGTTCTCGGTCTCATGCATCACGCACTTTATGGACGTGGCCCGCAGCCGTCATCCCAAATCGATGGTGCTCGCGAGCTCGGTTGAGCCCATGGCATTTAACGTCGGCATCTCGTTTGGCACTGCAGCGGGCGGCGCCGTGGTAAGTGGGATTGGCATTGCCTACGTGGGCGCAGTTGGCGCCGCGTTCTCGCTCGTGGCCTGGGTGCTCACGCTGGTGACGATCAAGCTGGCCCGCTGGGAACGCCACCACGCAGCACAATCTTCGATGCAGGCATAGGGGCGGGATCGAGTCGGGGCAGGTACAGACCAGAGTGGCGAGCGCCTGGTAGAAACCACCCGGCATGAGCAGCGCTCATCCGCTTGCAGGCTCCGGCGGTTCAATTTCGTGTACTTCAAATACACGTTTTTCCATAATTTCATGTATTTGAAGTACACGAAATTATACTAAACTATGTATTTGAAGTACACGAAATTGGAAAGGCAGCCCCATGCGCAGATCAATCGAATCCGTTATCGAATCATGGGCGACAAAGGACGCCTCGCGCCCCCTCCTTATCCGTGGTGCGCGACGTGTAGGCAAAACATATGCTGCCGAGGAAATCGGCAGACGAATCGCCGGCGATGCGTTTGTCAAACTCGACTTTCAGACCGATCTTGAGCTGATTGCCCCGCTGTTCGACTGCCCCACCGACGACGTCGACACCATCGTGGCACGAATCTCAGACTATAAACGCACCCCCATTCGCAAGGAAACCGCATTCATCCTGTTTGACGAGGTGCAGCTCTGCGAACGGGCGCTCAATTCGCTTCGCTTTTTCTCGGGTTCGGGCTGGCGCATATGCGCGACCGGCAGCCAGCTCGGCGTCGCTACGCGCAAGCGCAAGTTGCCTTTTCCCAGCGGCGTCCGCCAAGAGACCATGCATCCCATGTCGTTCGAAGAGTTTCTCTGGGCGCTCGGTGAGGAGCAAATGGCGGATGCCATTCGTACCCACGCCGGCACGCTCGAGACCTACGTCGCACACCAAGCAGCGCTCAACCTGTTTCATCGATACCAGATCGTGGGCGGCATGCCCGCCGCCGTCAACGCATATTGCAAGACGCTATCCATCGAAGATGCGCGCGTCGAGCAGCGCGAAATCGACGAGACCTACACCGCCGATATGACCGACCCCGAAAACGGGATCAGCGGCGTGGCAGCGCGCAAGGTCTGGCGCTCCATTCCGTCCCAACTGCTGAGATCGTCCACAAAAAAATTCAAGTACTCCGAGGTCGAACGCGGAGGCCGGCGCGCCAAGCTCATCGAGCCACTCGACTGGCTCGAGGGCGCCGGAATCATATCGGTCAACAACCTGACCGAAGGCGTCGAACCTCCCCTCGTCCCCTTCGACGACGAAGACGGGAGTTTCTTTAAGGTCTATCTTCTCGATACGGGCCTCATGTTCTACAAACTCGGCATCAACCCGCGGCTCTGGCTCGACCTCAAAGAGGATTCCGCCATTGCGCTGTCTTCTGACTTTCGAGGTGCCTTGGCGGAAAACTCGGTCATGCAGGCATTTTCGGGCAATGGCTTGCAGACGTACTATTGGATGCCGCCGTCTTCTTGGAAGACAAACGGCGAGCTCGACTTTCTACTCCAGACCGACCGCATGGAGATCGTGCCCGTCGAGGTAAAGTCCGCGCGCAACGTGCGTGCGAGAACCCTCGGGGCTTTTATGGACAAAGCCCGGTCGCCGTATGCCTACATTTTGTCTGAGAATAATTTTGCGCGCAGTGAAATCGATGGCGGACGCGAGCTGTGCCATCTCCCCTTGTACGCAGCGGGCTTTATCGGAGCAAACTGCCTCAAGGGCAGTCTGTAAGCCCCGCGCGACCGCCCAGAAAGGAACCGTTCATGCAACGCGTACTGTTTATCTGCCATGGAAATATCTGTCGCTCGACGATGGCTGAGTCGGTGTTTACCGAACTGGTGCGCCGTGCCGGACGCGAGGCGGAGTTCGTTATTGATTCTGCCGCGACCTCGACCGAGGAGATTGGCAATCCGCCGCATCATGGCACCGTTGCCAAGCTGCGCGAGGTCGGAATTCCCGTTGTCCCGCACCGCGCGCGCCAGGTGCGTCGCGCGGAGTATGCCGACTGGGATCACATTGTCTATATGGATGCCGAGAACGCGCGCGGTCTGCGCCGCATCTTCGGTTGCGACCCCGACGGCAAGATTTCGCGCCTGCTCGATTGGACCGATCGACCCGGCGACGTCGCCGACCCCTGGTACACCGGCAACTTTGATGCCACGTACCGCGATGTGCTCGCCGGCTGCACGGCCATGCTCGAGCAGCTGTAGACGTTCGGGCGGCGCAGACACACGAGCCGCGCCATCGGCATAAAACGAGCGTGGATTTTCTCCCGCATGCAAATTGAGCGTGGATAATCTCCCACTTTGAGCGTTCAAGCGCGCTCTAAACGGGAGATTATCCACGCTCATTATCTTGACGGGAGAAAATCTACGCTCGATTACTCGTCGACGATCTCGGCGAGCCAAACGTTCAACGTATCGACCTCGGGGCAGCAGAACTTTGCCGTGCCGGGCTCGTTGCCGGGCACGGTTCCGCCATAGCGCAGGATATCGATATAGGGAAAGCCCACATGGCAGGCCATGGCACACATCTTGCCGCGGTCGCGGTCAAAGTCGAAGACGTCGCCCGGCCTGTGACCGTGGTGGCAGCGGCATGCACCCAGCTGGTCCACGCAGCTAATGCGAATACGCGGGCGCTTGCCACGCGGCGCGCCGAGCGGCTTACCTTCGCCCGCGGGCTTGGCGCCCTCGTCGGCGCTACTCATGGTCGATCACGTCCAGGCAGGCCTCGATGGGCAGGCCGGCAGACTTGTCCTCCTGATCGGCATTGCGCTCGATAAGCTCGGCCACTACGCGCATGGCATCGGCCGTTGCACGCTGCAGACTCCAGCCGGCCATCACGCGACCGACGAGCACCGCCGAGAACGTATCGCCCGTACCCGGGAAGTAAACCGGGATCAGGTCGAAGGGAATCGTGAAGTACTCCCCCGCCACGTGGTCGTAACCGATAACGGCGTTCGTGCCGTCGACCACAGCGCTCGTAATGACCACCGACTTGGCTCCCAGCGCGCGCATGGCGTCCACAAGGACGCGGGCCTCGTCAGGCGTGATTTGCTCGGCGATGGGCGTGTCGGTGAGCAGGCAGGCCTCGGTGTAGTTGGGCACCGCATAGTCGGCGCACTCGAGCAAGTGCCTCATGAGGCCGATCGTGGACTCGGGAACACCGGCATAGAGTTTGCCGTTGTCGCCCATGATGGGATCGACGAACACCTTGGTGCCCTTTTGCGCGCGGCGGTGACAAAAGTCCGAGATGATACGCGTCTCTTCCTCGGTCACGATAAAGCCGGTCGAGATAGCGTCGAACTCAAAGCCGAGCTCTTCCCAGATGGCGAGGCTCTGGCGCACGTACTCCGTGGTGTCGTGGATGTAGAACTTAGGATAGTTGAGCGTATCGGACACAAGCGCCGTCGGCAGGTTGTGGATGCGGTAGCCCATATGCGACAGCACCGGCAGCATGGCGGAAAGCGCGACCTTGCCGTAGCCGCACATATCGTTGATCAGCAGCAGCTGAGTGTTCTTCATGAGTGTCCCCCTTGGGTCGGGAGCGGCGCAAAGTCGCCACAGTGCGACTAAGTGTAGCGCAGGGAACGCTGCGAGCAGGCGCCAGGGCCGCGAAGAGCGCATTGTTGCGGAAAGGTTTCGGAAAATGATCCCTTTTCCTCCGTCCCCCACGGATCATTCCAACATGTAAACGTCGATGTTTTGGCAATGCCAGCGAGCGGGTCGCATTTGAGGCAAGGTGACGTGAAACGAAAGGGCGCTGACCTTCTGGTCGCGCCCTTGAAGTTGAACGTCAGATTGTCCAAATGCGGCCCGCGCAGCGTCGGCTGGTCCGCCGTTCGTTAGAACGGCGGGACCAATAGGTTTGGTAAAACCGTGTAACAATCAGTTTGGTACCTTGACATTTCTGTATGGCACTCCTAGATTAGTTAGGCACAAAACAATCCCACTACCTAACTAAAGAAAGGAGCGATACGAATTCATGTGCGATGAACCCCTTAACCTTCGTCCGCACGAGCCCGGCGGCGACCCGTCGCAGCCGGCAGACGTGCCCGAAGCAGTTAACGGCGAAGACAAGCTCGCCAAGCGCATCCTGAGCGGCCTAGGCTTTTGCGGCCACTACATGCACTTTCACGGCAGCGGCGTGTCCGGCAAGGCGCCCATCGTCTGCCTGCTCGCCAAGCAGCCCACCGGCGAGCTTTCCCAACAGGAACTCGGCATGCACTTCGACCTCAAGCCGGGGTCCCTTTCGGAGATTCTGTCCAAGCTCGAAATGGGCGGTCTTATTGAGCGCAACCGCAATCCCAAAGACCGTCGGCAGCTCACCATCCGCCTGACCGAAGCGGGATGGGAAAAGGCCCGCGTTGAGCAGGCCGCCCGCATTCGCTTTAGAGAGCAGGCCTTTAGCGCGCTCACCCACGACGAGCGCGAGCAGCTCGCCGAAATGCTCGAGAAAATCCGCAAAACCTGGGAGGAACTGGATGATTAAAACCCTCATGGGCAGCATCCGCGACTATATGAAAGTCACCGTTGCCACGCCGTTGCTCGTGCTTGGCGAGGTGCTCTGCGAGATGCTGATTCCATTTATCACCGCCAACCTGATCGACGCCATCAAAGACGGCGCCACCGTAGCCGAGATGCTTCCCACCGCAGGCTTTTTGGTGCTCATCGCGCTAACATCGCTTGCTTTTGGCGCCGCGGCCGGCGTCACCTGCAGCCATGCGAGCTGCGGCTTCGCCAAGAACCTGCGTCACGACCTGTTCTACAAGATCCAGACGTTCAGCTTTGCCAACATCGATGAGTTCTCGAGCTCCTCACTTGTCACGCGCCTGACCACCGATATCAACAACGTGCAGCAGGCCTTTATGATGATCATCCGTATCGCCGTGCGCGCGCCGCTGGTATTGATCTTCGCCTTTACCATGGGATTTATCATGGGCGGCAGCGTCGCCATGGTCTACCTGGTCATCATTCCGCTGCTGGGCTTTGGGCTGTTCTTTATCATCTTTAAGGTGCGCCCCATCTTCTCGCGCGTGTTCCACAAGTACGACGCCCTTAACGAGTCCGTCGAGGAAAACGTCACCGGCATGCGCGTGGTCAAGAGCTATGTGCGCGAAGACTTTGAGAAGGAGAAGTTCGCGACCGCCGCGCGCGACGTCCAGATGGACTTCACCCGCGCCGAGAAGCTGCTCGCCTTTAACAACCCCATGATGAACATCTGCGTCAACGGCGCGTTTGTCGTCATCATCTACCTGGGCTCCAAACTCATCATCACGAGCCAGGGCACGCTGTTCGACGTGGGCCAGCTCTCCTCGATTTTTACCTATGGCTTCCAGATCCTCATGAGCCTGATGCAGCTGTCGATGATCTTTGTCATGGTGACCATGGCCGACGAATCGGCACACCGCATTACCGAGGTGCTGGCCGCCGAGCCCACGATCGCCAATCCCGCCGAGCCCGTGCTCGAGGTTGCCGACGGCTCCATCGACTTTGACCACGTGAGCTTTAAGTATTCCGAGCATGCGAAGCGCCAGGCGCTCGACGACATCGACCTGCACATTAAGAGCGGCGAGACCATCGGCATCATCGGCGGCACCGGCTCGGCCAAGTCCACGCTCGTAAACCTCATCGCCCGCCTGTACGACGCCACCGAAGGCACCGTGCGCGTAGGCGGCATGGACGTGCGCGACTACGACCTGGACGCGCTGCGCCACCAGGTCGCCATGGTGCTGCAGAAAAACGTACTGTTTAGCGGCACCATTGCCGAGAACCTGCGTTGGGGCGATCCGAATGCCACCGACGAGGAAGTCCGCGAGGCCGCGCATCTGGCCTGCGCCGATGAGTTTGTCGACGGCTTCCCCAAGGGCTATGACACCTGGATCGAACAGGGCGGCTCCAATGTCTCCGGCGGTCAGAAGCAGCGCCTGTGCATTGCGCGTGCCCTGCTCCGTCGCCCCAAGATCTTGATCCTGGACGACTCCACCAGCGCCGTCGACACCAAGACCGACGCCAAGATTCGCGCAGGGTTGGCAAGCTATCTGCCCAACACGACCAAGCTCATCATCGCCCAGCGCATTAGCTCCGTGCAGGACGCCGATCGCATCATCGTCATGGAGGGCGGCCGCATCGCGCAGATCGGTAACCACGACGAGCTGCTTAAGACGAGCGAGATCTACCGCGAGACCTTTACCTCGCAAAACAAGATGTCTGCCGAGGGCGAAGGGGCCGTCGAGGCCGACACCGAGGCATCCGCAACGCAAGCTCAGGCCCAGGAAGGAGGCGAGGCACATGAGTAAGGCAACGACCGCCGAGCGCGCGCTCAACCGCAAGGGCGGCACTATGTCGCGCCTCATCAAGACGCTCTTTGGCTTCTACCCCGTGCTTTTGCCCCTCGTCGTCGTCGGCGTGGTGCTCTGCGCCATCATCAACTCCATCGGCGCGACTTTCCTTCAGAGCGCCCTGCAAATTATTAGCGAATCGTGGCAGTCGGGCGATTGGGAAGCCGCACAGCCCAAGATCGCACAGCTCGTGACCACCCTCGCCTGCATCTACGGCGTCGGCATCCTGTCCTCGCTGTTCTGGAACCGCGCAATGGCCATCGTCACGCAGGGCTCGCTCGAGAAGCTGCGCGAGAAGATGTTTAACCGCATGCAGGACCTGCCGATTCGCTACTTCGACACGCACCAGCGCGGCGACATCATGAGCCACTACACCAACGACATCGACACGCTGCGCCAGA
>CABSDO010000024.1 GCA_902476475.1 uncultured Collinsella sp.
GGGGCCGGCCTCGACGAAGCGCGAGGCCGGCCCCCTTTGCCGTTTTACCTGATAAAACCGACCAAAATAAACCTGTCCCCTTTTGGCAGGTCACTTTTCCCGCCTGCCAAAGATACACGTAAGCGACATTGCCATGAGGGTATAATTTGCACCGTATGTCTGCACATCGCCTGTGCGCGTACGGTTTTATTCGGGCTACCGTCCATTTCCGTGGAGGCACGGTTCGGCAGCCCTAACAAGAGAGGGGTTCTATGTATAAGATCCTGGAGAAGACGCAGTTCTCGGAGAAGGTGTTCAAGTTCCGCATCGAGGCGCCTGCAATCGCCAAGCATGCGCACGCTGGACAGTTCCTCATGGTCCGCGCCAACGAGACGGGCGAGCGCGTCCCGTTTACCCTGGCCGGCTGGAACGGTGACGAGGGCTGGGTCGAGTTCATCTTCATGGTGATCGGCAAGACCACCGAAATGCTGTCCACCTACGAGGCCGGCGAGTCGCTGCGCGACGTCGTGGGCCCGCTGGGCGTTCCCACCGAGATGGCCGAGGGCCCCTGCGCCGTCATTGGCGGCGGCGTCGGCCTGGCAATTGCCTTCCCGGTCGCCAAGCACCTGGTCGAGACCGGCCACGAGGTGCACGCCATCATGGGTGCCCGCACCAAGGACCTCCTGCTCATGGAGGACCAGTTCCGCGAGCTCCTCGACGAGGACCACATCCACATCACTACCGATGACGGTTCCTACGGCGAGCAGGGCGTTGTCACCGCTCCGCTGGAGCGCCTGCTGCAGGACAAGGCCGTGAGCCAGGTCTTCTGCGTCGGCCCCGTTCCGATGATGAAGTTCTCGACCCTCACCGCCCAGAAGTACGACACCCCCATCACCGCGTCGCTCAACCCCATCATGGTTGACGGCACCGGCATGTGCGGCTGCTGCCGCGTCGAAGTGGGCGGCGTGACCAAGTTCGCTTGCGTCGACGGCCCCGACTTCGATGCCACCCTGGTTGACTGGGATGACCTTCGTGCCCGCCAGGCCGCTTACCGTTCCGAAGAGGGCGAGTCCCTCAAGGCCTATGAGGAAAAGAGCTGCGCATGCCACTAGTTAACGGTCGTTTCGTTGCCGATATGAAGTCGCCCCGCACCCCCGATAACGAGGAGCCGGCTGCCGAGCGCGCCTGCGACTTCCGCCCCGTCGACAAGGGCTTCACCGAGGAGATGGCGCTGGCCGAGGCTGAGCGCTGCCTCAGCTGCAAGAAGCCGTTCTGTGTTGAGGGCTGCCCCGTCAACATCAACATTCCCCGCTTTATCGAGCAGATCCGCGCGAAAGACTTCGGCGGCGCGCTCGATACCATCCGCGAGGACTCCATGCTTCCCGCTATCTGCGGCCGCGTCTGCCCGCAGGAGAACCAGTGCGAGGGCAAGTGCATCCGTGGTAAGAAGTCCGAGCCCGTGGCCATCGGCCAGCTCGAGCGCTTCCTGGGTGACCGCCCCGAGCTCGCCTCCACGCCCAAGATGGCCCCCAAGAACGGCAAGAAGGTCGCCGTCGTCGGCTCCGGCCCGTCCGGCATCACCTGCGCCGGCGAGCTCGCCCGTAACGGTTTTGACGTCACCGTCTTCGAGGCATTCTTCACCGGCGGCGGCGTGCTGGTCTACGGCATCCCCGAGTTCCGTCTGCCCAAGGCAGTCGTCAAGCGCGAGATTGACGGCCTGGAGGACATGGGCGTCAAGTTTGAGTACAACTCCGTCGTGGGCAACATGGCCACGGCCGAGGAGCTGTTCGAGCAGGGCTTCGACGCCATCTACGTGGCGACCGGCGCTGGCCTGCCCAAGTTCCTCAACGTCCCCGGCGAGAACCTGCCCAACGTCTTCTTCGCGAACGAGTACCTCACCCGCGTGAACCTGATGAAGGCCAACAAGTTCCCCGAGTACGACACCCCCACCAAGCACGGCAAGAACGTCGTCGTCTTTGGTGGCGGCAACGTGGCTATGGACGCCGTCCGCACCGCCAAGCGTCTGGGCGCCGAGCACGCCATCATCGCCTACCGTCGTACCGAGGACGAGATGCCCTGCCGTCGCGCCGAGCTGCACCATGCCAAGGCCGAGGGCGTCGAGGTTCTGCCGCTCGTCTCCCCGCTCGAGTTTGTCGCTGGCGAGGACGGCTCCGTGTGTGCCGTCAAGGTCCAGAAGATGGAGCTCGGCGAGCCCGACGAGTCCGGCCGTCGTCGCCCGGTGCCCATCGAGGGCGCCATCGAGGAGATCCCCTGCGACGTCGCGATCTCGGCTATCGGCACCAACGCCAACCCCTTCGCAAAGAAGATCGGCGGCAAGATGGAGCTCAACAAGTGGGGCTACATCGTTGCCGACGAGGAGACCGGCCAGACCACCGATCCCCGTATCTGGGCCGGCGGCGACATCGTCACCGGTGCCGCTACGGTCATTCTGGCGATGGGCGCCGGCAAGAAGGCCGCCGCTTCCATCACCAAGAGCCTGCTGGGCGAGTAATCACCTACAGCACTAGCCACCAAACGGCAAAGTCCCCGTCGAGCACACGCCCGGCGGGGACTTTTTCTATGCCGACCGCCCCACCACCACAAAGGTGCCTGTCCCCTTTGTGGTGGTTTTGGTCGCTTAGCCTTCGAGTTGCGCTACTTTATAGCGGTAGGCCGCGGCGATAACGTCTTTGCAGCCCTCGCGGCCCAGCTTGGCGCGGTTGACGACGATGTCCTTGCCGCTCGTCATCTTCCACTTTCCGGCGCTGTAGCGCTTATAGAACGCCTCGCGCGCCTTCTGCTGCTGCTTGACCAGCTTGGCGCCCTTCTTTTTGTTAAGGCCGCGCTTCTTGCGCACGATCTCGACGCGGTCCTCAAAGGGAGCGGTCACCAACACGGCAATGTGGTTGGGGTTGTTGCGCAGCAGGTAATCGGACAGGCGGCCTTCGATAATGCAACTCTCGGTCTCGCCCAGATCCAAAATCACCTGGCTCATCTTTTGGAACAACTTATCCGAGTACGAACGCGCATCGTAGCGGTCGGGCAGAAACGCCATGTTCTCCACGGCTAGGCGCTCGTCGTAGGCGGCCATCTTATCGAGCGACTCACCCGCACGCAGCGACGCACGCACCAGCAGCTCGTTATCGTACAGTGGAATCCCCAACTCGTCGGCAAGCATGCGACCAATCTCGTGGCCCTCGGCGCCAAAGTCGCGCGCGATGGTAATGACCACAGGATTCTTCTTATTCTCCAGATCGCTCATCGCGATTCCTTTCTCTATGTGACAAAGGGGCTGTCCCTTTGCCACATTCTACGCTGCCACCATTCGCCTCTGATACGCTCTCACCAGCAGCGAGATACCAAAGTTGAGCACAAAGTACATCGCAAACACCAGGCCGTAGAGCATAAGCACCTGCGACAGGTCGATCGCGTGGGCCATCACGACGTTTGCCGTGTACATGAGCTCGGCCACGTTAATGCCCGAAAGATACGAGCTGTCCTTGATGACGGTCGTGCACTGGCTAAACAGCGCCGGAATGATCGTCTTAAACGTCTGAGGCAGAATGATGTAGCGCATGGTGGCAAAGAAGCCGAAACCCTGGCTCTGCGCTGCCTCAAACTGGCCGCGCGGAATCGAGTTGAGGCCGCCGCGCACAATCTCGGCCATAACGGCGCTGGTAAACAGCGTAAAGGCGATGGTCGAAATCACAATGTCCAAGCCCTGCACCGTAAAGTAGATAAACAGGATCCACAGCAGGTTTGGCGTGCAACGGAACAGCTCAATATAGGCGCTCACCAAAATACGGAACGGGCGGGGCGCATAGCTTTTAACGAGCGCCAGCACCGTGCCAAAGATGAGCGAGAAAAAGATCGACAGCGCCGAGATCTCTATGGTCTTAACAAAGCCGCCCCAAATGTAGAGCAGGTTGGTCGCGTTGAAGATTTCCATGCGCTAGGCCTCCTCTACGTTGTCGAGCCCCAGCTCGGCCAGGCTCACACCGCGCGGACGCTCCTTTGAGCGGCGCTCGAGCCACTGCACCAGCATGGCGAGCGGAAAGCAGATGATGAAGTACATAAGGCAGCAGACGATATATCCCTGCAGGTAGCCGTACAGACTCACAAAGTTGTCAGAACGGTACATAAGGTCGCCGCCGGCCACGAGCGCCAGCACCGACGTGTTCTTGACCAGGTTGAGCGCCTGGTTACACAGCGGCGGCAGAATGATCTTGAATGTCTGGGGCAGCACGATGTACCAGTACGCCTGCGCACGGGTGAAGCCCTGGCTCTGGGCCGCCTCCATCTGACCGCGCGGAACCGCCTCGATACCAGTGCGGATGACCTCCGAAATGTAGGCCGCGTGATACAGGCCCACACCCAAGAAGCCCAGCACGAACGGCGCGATGCGCACCGGCTGGTCGGCACCGGTTATGGCCTGCAAAAACTGCGGACCGGCCATGTACATAAAGAGCACCTGCACGGGCAACGGGGTGTTCTGGTAAAACTCCACGTACACGCGGCTTATGGCGCGCAGCACGCGCGAGCGAGTGGTAGAGAACACGCCCAGCAGCGTACCCAGCACCAGCGACAGCAGCAGGCCGGCAACGACCACCTGTAGCGTCACGCCAAAGCCCTCCCAGAAGGGCCCCATGTTTTGAAATGTCGTCGACCAACGGTCGGCGTCAAATAATCCTTCGAGCATTTGATTCCTTCCCTGGACGATGCGCCTATACAAGACCCCAGGTCTTGACCTCTTGGTCGAGCCAGCCGTCGGCCAGGCGATCGCAAATCACCTGATCGACCACGGCCGAAAGGTCGCAGCCTTTCTTGGTCGCCACGCCGTAGCCCTGCTCGCCAAACTTGACCTCGGGCTGCAGCAGCTCAACGGTCTCGTTCATGTAACCGGCCAGCGTGGAGCGGTCCATGGCAAAGACGTTGATATTGCCGGCATCGAGCGAACTCTTGATGATGGGATAGCCGCTAAAGGCCCTAAACTCGGGCTTACAGCTAAAGCCGTTGTCCTTGATCATCTGCTCGATCAGACCCTGCGTGGTGGCACCCTGGCTCACACCAATGACCTTGCCGTCCAGGTCCTCAATCGAGGTAAAGCCCGAACGCTTCTTGACCATAAGTCCCACGTAGTCGGTGCGGTACGGCGTCGAGAAATCCCAGCTCTTCTTGCGCTCGTCGGTGATGGTGTAGGTCGCCGCGACCACGTCAAGTTGGCCATTATCGATCAGCGGGCCGCGCGTCTTGGGCGTTACGTCGGTAAACTCGACAAGCTCCTGGGCACGGGCCTCCTTGTAGCTCACGCCAAAGACGGCAGCGGCGATCTGGTAGCACAAATCGACTTCCATGCCCTCAAAGCGGCCCTTGGCGGTGTCGTAATAACCGTAGCCGGGAACGTCCTTCTTAACGCCGGCATTCAGATGGCCGCGCGACTTGATAGCCGCAAGCTTGGACCCCTTGTCGGAGCCCTCGCCGCTGGTGGAGTTGCCGCAACCGGTAAGCGCGGTCCCCGTCAGCGCGAGCATGCTGGCGCCCGCCAGCTGCAAAAAGTGACGGCGCGACACGGCCGCCCTCGTCATATCCGTCATGTCCATCACCGCGCCTAGTGCAGAATCTTGGACAGGAACTCGCGGCAGCGCGGGTTCTCGGGGTTATCGAAGAAGTGCTCGGGCGTACCCTCCTCCAGAATGCGGCCGTCCTCCATAAAGATGACGCGGTCGGCCACCTGACGCGCAAAGCCCATCTCGTGCGTCACACAGATCATGGTGATGTCCTCCTGCGCGAGCTCAATCATAACGTCCAGAACTTCCTGAACCATCTCGGGGTCGAGCGCCGAGGTCGGCTCGTCAAACAGGATGATGGGCTGCTTGGTGCACAGGGCACGGGCGATGGCGATGCGCTGCTGCTGACCGCCCGAGAGATTCTGCGGATACTCGCCGGCCTTATGCGCCATGCCGACGCGCTTGAGCGCGGCGATGGCGATCTCGGTCGCCTCCTCCTTGCTCTTCTTTTGCAGCTTGATGGGCGCAAGCGTCAGGTTGCCGAGCACCGTCATGTTGGGATACAGGTTGAACTGCTGAAACACCATGGAACTATACTTGCGAGCCATCTCCAGGTGGTTCTTTTTGGTGAGCGGCGTGCCGTCGATGACGACCTCGCCCGACGTGGGCTCCTCCAGATAATCGACGCAACGGATGAGCGTCGACTTACCCGAACCGGAAGGCCCGATCATTACGAGCTTCTCGCCGCGCTTGACGGTGAGATTGATATCTTTGAGCACATGCAGGTCGCCAAAGTACTTGTTGAGATGCTTGATCTCGATCATGTCTGCCATGAATGTCCCTTCCCTGCGTTTACACGAGTTGAACTATTGTACGGAAAGAATCACGTTTCCGCAGCCCACACTACATCCCCGTAAAGAACCCGCAACCTTTAACCCACTCATTGGGGACGGACTTAAATGAGTACCCAATGAGTACCTACTCATTTAAGTCTGTCCCCAATGAGCGCCGAAAATAATACAACCGCCCTTGTTGAGCATAAGTCAGCGAAAACCCGTACACGCGAGCAAGGTGACGTGAAATGAAAGGGCGCAGACCTTATGGTCGCGCCCTTGAAATTGAACGTCAGATTGCCGCGTGTACGGGTTTGCAGCGTCGAGCCGTTACGCGGTTTGGTAAAACCGCGTAACAAATTACGCAAGCTTTGCGCCAACAATCTTGGCAGCCGCAGGCTTATCGAAGTTGCCACCGGTGGCCTTGCCGAGTGCACCCATGACCTGGCCCATCTGCTTCTTAGAGGTCGCACCCAGCTCGGCGATAACCTGCTCGATCAGAGCCTCGAGCTCCTCGCCCGAAACCTGCGCGGGCAGCAGGCTCTCCAGAATCTTGACCTGCTCGGTCAGGTTGTCGGTACGCTCCTGGTCGGTGCCGGCCTTGATGGACATCTCCAGCGTCTCGCTCGTCTGCTTGATCAGACGCTTGATCATGCTGTTGACGTCTTCCTCGGTCACATCGCGGCGCTCATTGACCTCGATATTCTTCACCTCGGCCTTGACCTGGCGAATGATGGACAGGCGAACCTTGTCCTTGGCCTTCATGGCCGCGATCATTTCCTTCTGCAGCTCTTCGTTGGTCATCTGCAAATCCTCTCTAATAGCGTGGGCGGCACCCGCGCGAGCACCGCCCCATGATTACTCAGTCGTCGACGAATCGTCGGTCGAACTCTTGGTGACGCCCTTCAGACTCACGTTATAGGGTACGTCCTTGGGCATGGGGTTGACGGTAATGTCGGCGTCCTTCTTGTACTGCTCCAGCCACTCGCTGTACGCGGTGCTGGCCGCCTGCGTCTTCACCACGTTGGAAACGTACTTCTTGATGTCCTTGGGTACCTGCTTGATGTCATCGACCTGATTATCGACATGGAAGTAGTCGGTGCACTTGATGATGTGGTAGCCATAGGTCGACTCGACCACGTCGCTCACGTCGCCCTTGTTGAGCCCCTCGAGCGCCGTCTGGTAGCTGTCGACGAAAGTGGTGAGCTTATCCCAGCCCACATCGCCCTTCTTCTCCTTGGAACCTGTGTCCTCGGAGTACTGCTCAACGGCGTCCTCAAAGCTCAGCTCGCCGGAGTTGATCTTGTCCAGGCACTCCTGCGCCTTGGCCTTGGCGGCAGCCTTGTCCTCGTCGGAAGCGTCGGAATCGACCTTGATCAGATTATTCGACGAGCGACGGGCGTCATTGTAGTTGGACAGGTTCTCGTTGATGTAATCGACAATCTCGCTGTCCTTGGGCTTGCTTGTGGGCGCTACCGCATCCTTGAGTTTCTGCTGTGCCAGGCTCTCCTTGAGCGAGTCCTTGTAGGTATCCTCGGTATAGCCGTAGGTCTTGAGCGTTTTCTTAAAGGCCTTGGCGCCGCCGGCACTCTTGCAGGCGTCCTTCCAGGCCTTCTCGACCTCCTCGTCCGAGACGGTCACGCCGTTTTCCTTCTGCGCCTGCTGAAGCAGAATCTGCTGCGTGTAGGAGTCGATGAGCTGCTTGCGATACTTCTTGGGCGTGAGGTCGTTGTCGACCAGATACTGCGCCCAGTCCTTGTCCTTGGTGTAGCCGTAGGACGTACGCATGTTCATGATCTGCTTGGTCACGGTGTCCTCGGTGAGGTTGGTGCCATTGATGGTAGCAGCCACGCCACCAGTGAGCTTATAGCCCGAGCTGGCGCTTTCGGTCTGCGACATCAGGCCGGAGCACGCCATGGCCGAGACGGAAAGCAGCATCGCAAGCACGCCGATGACCACCAGGATGATCTTGACGGTCTTGGACACATAGGTCTTGCGCTGCTTCTTACGAGAGCTGGAGGCGGCGCGAGCCTGTTGCTCGGGCGTCGACGCGGCCTCGGGGTTCTTTTTCTTATTTGCCATGTTTGGCCTTTCGCATCACGAATCGAACAAACGCCATTGTGTCACAACGCAGCCCCCGCGGCACACCTGGTGCATAGGGGACAGGCTAATCTGCACCATTTTGGTGCAAAGGGGACATACCTGGCAGCTGACAGTTAGGGACGTTCCTTTTCTACCGGCAGTTAGGGACAGTCCCCAAGTGCCGGCACATAAGGAACGTCCCCAGGTGCCGGCTTAAGGAACGTCCCCAGGTGCCGGCTTAGCTCCACCTTAGAAGTGGCGGCGGATGGCGTCGACCATGCCTTGGGGTGTGGTCTGGCCGAGTACGTCAGCTGCGGCGTCGGCATCCATAAAGATATTCATGAGCGCTTGCAGGGCCTCGACCTGGCCGCCCGGCTCGGCAATACCCAGGTTGATGATGATCTGTGCCGGCACGGGAGCGCCCATGCCCGCCATAGCATTGAATGTCACGGGCGTAGCAGGCTTTACCACCGCGATATAGGGCTTAGCCACAAATCCGGGATCAGTATGCGGGATGGCAATATTGGCTGCCGGCATAGCAAGGCCCGTGGGATAGGCGTCCTCGCGTGCGCGAACTGCGTCAAGCCAGCCATCGGCAATGTAGCCACGCGGGGCGAGCTCGCCCTCGAGTCGCGCAAACACCTCACTCGGCGTCGCGCACTCCCAATCAAAAAACACCAGCTCAGGCGAGAATAGCATCTCGGCGTTATCCGCCATACCGTCCTCCAAAGTTGCACGAGGTTCACAATGCCCCATATGATAGCGAAACGAGACAGGCGGGGTTAGCCGAGGATCCCGATCATCTCGAGCGCGCGAGCCGGTGTCAGACAAACTTCGGGCATCGCCTCCAGCATGCGCCGGTCACTCGTGACCACATAGTCAACATCCGCCGTCTCGCCCGAAGCGATGATGAGGTTGTCTTCAAGATCCGGCATGCGCTTGCCAAGCATGCGCGCCATCTCGCACTCTGCCAGTGAAAGCGGAGAGGCGGTCGCCACCTGCATCATGTGCTCAATGCAGGCCCATGACGCCGAGGCAAACGACACGTTAATCCCATTCGCATTCCGCCGGGCTAGCCGCCGAGGCAAAATATAGAACACATCCTTTGCCGTCGTGGGCGCATACAGAAGGTCAATCGTTCCCGCCTCGGCCAGTTCAACCAATCTTTTCGCTTCGTCGAACGCCCCCTCTTGCAGGTAATAATCGAGCCAAACGTTCGTATCTACCAAGAGATGCTTTGCCTCGATCATCGGCAATTCGCCTCAATGTCGGCAATCATCGCGTCATACATATCATCTCGTACGGCATCCCAGTCTTCCGCAGATGATCCAGCTGACGCAAAATCCGAGGCACTGAGCCCCAACGAAGAAAAAGCTAGGCCACACCCCTGCTCGGCCAGACTCTCCGCACGGGGCGCCTCGCACTTATCCGTCACCATGAATCCCGGCAACGTTTGATGCTCGACGAGATAGGCCCAAAGCGCACGAATGGCATCGCTCGGCCCCAATCCATTGCGAGCCAGGACCGCATCGCCACCAGCTTTGAGCATAGGATCGATTCGCGTATTGAGCTGCACCGTCGCTGTACCCATAGCGGCTCCTCTCTACATGCTAGCAGTATAGCAAACATGAAAGGCCACGCAAAAGGGCCCCGCCCGCACGCGGACGGAACCCTATCGGATTTTTTGGGATGGAAATGACACCCGTCACGTTATTCAGAGTCCAAAATCAAAGAGGCTATAAAAGCTGAGAGGGCTCATGTGATTCCATAAGCCCCCTCAGCTTTTTCGATAGTTAAGTCACAACAGCGCTTCGTCATTAACAAACACAAGCTGCCTCATTTTCCCGCTTCTGCCCTTTAGGCCCAATACGGAATATACCTTCGATATTTGGCGCCCGCATCCTCGTCCTCTTCCTTTATCAACGCCTCTTCCAGGCACTCTCTGATTAGACGAGACATCGCCACCGTGTTTTTCTTTTCATCGGAAAGTCCAAAACGCTCTCGCAGTGACTGATTGCTCATCGACTCGCCTTGGGCGTACAAAAGACAAGCATGCCAGTACACAGCATTTTTTCGTTCGCTTTTTTTCATTCGAGTATATGGGCAATCGCAATAGAGCGTCACGAGCGTTCCCAGCCCGCCCTCACTCTTGATAACCGGTGAAGGCATGCCGGCTTTTTCGAGCGAATCTACGATTAAATCCCAGCCCGTACCGCCTTCTTCGCAAAGATCCATTTGGCGCATGAGGGACGCCATCATCGAATTGCGCGTTTTCGGCTGCGCGTTGAGCACGCGTTCTGCCGGAATAAGCGTTGTCCCGGGATTAGAAAACTCGATACGATTGTCGTAAATCGCAACAAGAGGCCCCGCCGTGTTGTCAGCGATGTCTTGATGGATCACGGCATTTGATAGCAGTTCGCGAATCGCCCTTTGGGGGTAGGCCGTCTGGATGCGTCGAAATGCGCCATCCAACGTCTCAACAGCCGGAATCATCGACATGATCAGTTGCTCAGCCTGCGGAAGCGCTAAAGCGTAACCCTTATCGATTTCAGTATCACCAATAATGTCAAAGCTGCCTTTTCCCGCATATCGCACAATTCGCAGCATGCGTTTTCTGAGCTCCGGATAGCGAGAGAGCCTCTTTCCCACCAGAAGCACCCCCAAGCGCGTCATGCTATAACGGCCGTTGTCTTGGCGATGAATCAGCTCTTGCTCACAGAGAGCAAGAATTACTCCGTCCAGATCGACGGGTCTCCTCAATCTGCACAGCTCAAAATATGCATCAATATCCAGAATCTCGGCGACCTCTTGAGGCGTCAGATCGCTCTCAACTACAGCGAGCTCCGCGTTCCCCGCCTGCAAGCGACGCCACAGCTCCGTCTCTCGCGCACTACCAGGAAGCAGTTCTGCCGTCGAAGATCCCTCTCGGATGTAGGCGGTCTTATCAAAATAGACCGGCTGAGCGTTCGCGGCGTGCACTTTCAGCACCACAAAGTGCTTTGTCTCATGGTCAATAACCGCAAACTCGTAATTCGCATTGTTTGAGAGCGCAAGCTTGAGCCACATCAAAAGCTCTTGGTTTCCCTTGCCCTTTGCGTGATATGGGTTGAACTGGGTACCCACAAGCTCATGAGCATCGTCGCTCACGCCCCAGATCTTATAGGCATATGCACGGCCGCAGTAAGCGGCAGCGTTGGCAAGCGCAGAGATGTCACGCCCCGTTCTAACGGGGTCGCTATTACTCTCTTTAAACTCAAGCCACTCGGTTTCATCAGGATAGCCGATAAGTGAATAAATCAGCTCCATACCATCTGCTTCACCCATTGAGCCTGCCTCCTTGCGCTCATTTTGATAACAAAATGATAAATAGACGACAAATAGAATTGTGCACAATTTGAAGCTGAAGGCCAAGTTTTTCTGGTCATTTTCCCAGATAATCTCAATGCTGGAAGCTTTGTTCTCTGCAAAAGAGTCGACTGCCGTAATTGACAGGCAAGAAGATATGGCCCCGGTGTCAAAAGGAACTCAAGCAGCAGGGAATGTAATTAAACCAGCAACTATCGCCAAGCAAATGGGGGTTGTCCTTATCCAGCATCATGTCCTTCGAACAAATCGAGCGGCAGCGGCACAGCAACGAAAAACACAGCTGACAAACAGTGGCGCAGCGGCACTCCATTTTTATGTATTTCTGAAATTTCCGAAAAAGCCAGAATCTCATTAGCATTTGATAATGCCCCCCCCCGATGGCGTATCTTATTCTTGGTTAGCATTTGTTAACGATATGTGCCCGTTGGAGCGATTCCGTGTCCCTGGATCCGAATTTTTTCTGTCAGTACGCCCCGTGCGACAACCAAAACCTATTAGCCGAGCTAGTGGCAATGGCTTCAATCCAGCAATTTCAAAAAAGAGAAATTATCCTTGAAATGGGTACCCAACAAAAATGGTTTTACCTTTTAAAACAGGGGGTAGCCTGTTCGTATTCTCTACAAAGCGATGGTTCGGAAATCACTGACTGCATAATGGCGGAGCCGGGCATGCCTGTAATACCTAGCCCCGAGTTTGACATTCCATCCCCGACTTATATTGAAGCTTTAACAGACTGCACGCTCGTTCTTCTCAAGATAAGCGATGTTCAAAATAAAGCCCAATATAATCCAGGACTTGCAACTCTCATTAACCGATATCTATCAAGGGCTTGGCACGATCATTATAAAACCGAATCCGCACTTAGGCTGTTGCCGGCTCGTGACCGCTACAAATGGTTTCTCGAGGAGTATCCGGGGGTTATCGACAGGGTCCCCCATTCGCGCATCTCATCATTTTTGGGCATGTCACCAATTACGCTTTCACGCGTAAGGGCAAACATATAGCAACGAGAAACTATTTCCTTTTACGTTTAATCTCAACGGTTATTGCTGAGCCGCATTCAGGACAAAAGTTGATCTCTCTACTGTATGCAATCCTACACTTCTTGCAATAACGCCATATGTCGCCCATATCAATAGGACTAGCGCAATTTGTACAGAATTGAGCATCTATCTCATTTTTTGTACCGCAGCATTGGCATTCGATCTCATCGCAACAATTGGGACGTTTTTTCATTGGAGGGACCGGACAAGGATGACGTCTAGGCACCAAATCTTCAATTTGGGCATAGCAGAGGCGCTGGCTCTCTTTGATGTTTATCAGCATGCCGATTCGATGCTCAATACTCGACCGTATTTCATCTTCGCCCTCGCTTTTAACGATATCGTCGCATAACGCATCCACTAGAACCTGATAGTCATCTTCAAGTCTTCGCGCTTCTTCTTCAAGATCATAGATCAACTCAATGCGCGGCGTGGATCGTTCACCCGCATCAAGATGAAATGGCTCATGGTCAACTGGCAGCAGTGGCATATTATCCTCCTCTTAGCTTGCTGGCTGACTATCGCAATCAATCACTAACCAGCCATTATCGCCGAAAGGCGATGGCGTTCTGGTCCCCCACATGCAGCACCTCGGCAGACATAACAAGTCTCTGCGCCACAGCGACATCATCTGCCTTGTGTCGCGTATTAAGGTCTTTCATTTCATCCGCGTAATCTCGACACAGCTACTTGCGGCCTCCGTTACGAATTTCCCAGTATTTAATGTCGTCCAACGTTTCTTGGATCCGATCCATCTTGGCATCACGCAATAAATTATCAATCTCGTCACTGCAATCAGATCTTGTGCTTCTGCTCGATATTGACTGCGTCGTTCCTGAATCGGAGAACAGCTCGCTAAAGAACTCGCCCGGAGCTGCAACGATCGCCAAGAATCCCATTGACCAGAACAAGACACAAATCAGCCTTACAAACCAGCCATATCCGTTTTCAAAGGCAAATTGACCGCCAAAAATAACCGCTCCGCAAAATGACGCAATGGGCATAAGCAGGTCTCCAATGAAATGCCCTGGACCGAACATAACGTAGCAAATATAAACTGAATAAGAGGGATTGACGAAAACCATAATCGAGACTGCGCTCATAGCCGCCAACACCAATAGGGGACTCTTCCAGCACAGCGAACAAGTCAATACCACAAGCCCAAGATATACAAGCACTATCCAAAATGCGATGGTTGAGGTTTTGGGAGATTCCGCCCATCCGCCCCAAAAGCCCGACACAGCATACTGCGCCGCCGCCCCATTGGATGAAACGACCGAAGCAATGTATACAACCATTGCTCCAAATATAAAAATTGCTATTAAATCGATTGCTTTTCTCATTTTACCCCTATCCACAAATATCGCTTTTTTCTAGCGTCCTATAGTCTTTTGGCCGCTATTGGCTACTTTGTTTAGATTTTGGCCTCCAGCAGACATGAAAAAAGCCATACCCTAACGGCGCTCACGACAAAGACCGCTTGCCCACATCAAGTCAAAATGAATCACGGTCAACCGAAGACAGTGACATACCCATATCCTTCGCTTGGCCTCTAGCATCGATCACTTGTCACTTAACCTAAGTCTTTCCAGAAGCCAATGGCGACCGGATAACGTTGGCTTGAAGCTCGCTGACAAGATTAACGAAATCACCGGGTGTCCAAATTAAATCGGGCACCCGGCTACCAGTATCCTTATATTTTTACGGCCCAGCCATGCATTTCAGTCATCAATAAACACCGTATCGCTATCTAATGCAGCCTAGACTATGCTCCTAATTGCACCCTCCGCTTGGGACAGGAGCCCTTTCATCTTTTTCTTTTGCATCCACCCGTTTACGCCCGTCAAATCGGATTCACCCAAGAGAGCATCGCCCATCCATCCCTCAAGCACAATTTCCCTTTCGCCAAAAGCAATCGTAAAATTGCGCTGCAGCATCAGTACGCCGTCGCCCTTCGACCAACAAGGTTCACCCTTAATTAGTTTCTGTTGAAAACCGGCGCCTTCAATGATGCTCTTCCAGATCTCTAAGACTCTTGGCGTATCAATTTGACCGTGCGCGCAAATCGTTACTGTTGTCCTCGGCATCTCAAGCCCCTTCTTATTGACCCAACTCTTGACCACAGTTCGGACAGTGCTTTGCATCTTCTATGATTCGAGTTTGGCAATAAGGACATACTTTGCCTTTGTTCCGTGTCGAATCAATATCAACAACATTCTTGGATGTATAGCGCACGCTTATAAATAGAAGCGCGCCAACAATCAGTAAAACAAATCCGATTCCAATAATTGCCAAAACCGAAAGCTCCATGCTGGTAAGAGGAGCTTTAAATGTATAACGATGAGATAGCATCGCTTTTGTTATAAGCCCGTAGACCAGCGCAAAAAGCCCCAAGCCAAGTGACAGCAATGCAACGGTTTCTTTTTTTGGTTTCATTAGATCCACCCTCCAGTCAGGCAACCAACCCGTCAAATCTCGCAATCGACATGACTCCCACCGTTCAAATTTCTAGAAAACATGGTGGCTTTAATGCCATAGCCCTCGTTTGGGCTCGAAATCAAACACGAAATTATTTAGGCAAACTTTATTATCCACACTGGAAACAAACAGGCATTAGCATTTGATAACGCCCCTGCGGCATCTGAGCAACAACCGCACTAGCAGCAAACGGCTCAATCTGAGCAAAAAGAGGATGCGGACTGGTGAACAATTTATACTTTAATGTGTGCCGGGCTCGTGACAATGATGTTTGTCACGAGCCCGGCATGGTATTCATCTATGGCATTCCCCATCTTCACACGGTCGGCGTGTCTTAGCTCTCATTCTCTCGTGTACGTTTCGTTGTTGATAACAAGCTCATCCCCATTGAGAAAATAGAGCCTATCATCCGCCTCTTCAGCTTCCTCTTTGCTGCTGGCTTTCTTCCAATGTTGAGAGCTGATATTTCCTTGACTGCTACTTAGAACCAATGTCTCGTCTTCTTGAATCGTATAGCGATCGCAGCTTTCCAGCCACGCACCGTTATAGGTAAAAGGAACCGAACAATCACCATTCTCATCAAATTGGAGAATTTCGTCTCCGTCGTCGTTTGCCCAAGTTCCAACAATCGACTTCTCACCACATCCAACTAGACCAATCAGCGGGACAGAAGCCGCGGCAACGGCCATTTTAATTGCTGTTCGTCTCGAAAATAATTGTGCACCCATCTTTGCTCCCAACAGACAGCACCCGTACAAAAGATAATTTGATTATCCCCATAAGATTATTTAGCGCATTATCATTTGATTATGGTCCGACGTATCCCGAGCATAAAGAAGAGCAAATGGCTCTATTAGGCTAAATTAATCTCTTGCCGGATCGCGTCTCTTGGCGAAGCAATTGGACTATGAACATCAAGCTGTGGCAATCGTTTGCCTCAAACAACGTAGATCGCAATGCATAAAAATGGCGGTTAAGCGTACCTCCGACGCTTAACCGCCAACACAAACCAACGACTAGCGCGTCGGGTCAACTGCCACCTTGCCGCTCTCCAACACGTGAACGCGGCCGTCGGCGAGCATTTGCACGACCTCGGGATACAGCACGTGCTCGATCGCGTGGATGTGCTCCTCGAGCGTGTCGACGTCCCAGCCCTCCTCAACAGCCAGCGCGCGCTGGGCGATGATGGGACCGTTGTCGTAGACCTCGTTGGCAAAATGCACGGTCACGCCGGTCACCTTGACGCCGCGCGCAAACGCATCGTCGATCGCGTGCGCGCCGGTAAAGCTCGGCAGCAGCGCCGGATGCAGGTTGACCACGCGATTGGGAAACGCCGCCAGCAGCGGTGTGTGCACCATGCGCATATAGCCGGCCATGACCACGTACTCGCAGCCGCGCTCGAGCAGCTCGTGCGCGATGATCTCGTCGGCGGCGATGGGGTCGGCATAGACATCCTTGGACAGCGTAAGCGTCTGGATACCCGCACGCTCGGCACGCTGCAAGCCCTTGGCCGAAGGACGGCTCGACACCACAAGCTCAATCGAGGCGTTGAGCTTGCCGGCGGCGATCAGGTCGATCAGCGCCTGCAGATTGGTGCCGGAACCGCTGACGAGCACGCCGATCTTGAGCGGCTCGGCGGTATCAGTGCCGGTCGGTCGGGTATACGGGTCCCAAGCCAGGACCTCGGCAGCAGCCATCTGCTCGTTAGCGCTCATCGGAGTACACGACCTTACCGGAGCCCTCGACGCACTCGCCCACGCGGAACGGTTTCTCGCCCAGCGCGACCAGAGCCTCGGTCACCGCGGTCTCGTCCTCGGGAGCGACGATCAGGCACAGGCCAACGCCCATGTTGAAGGTCTTGCACGCCTCGTTGGGCGCAAGCTCAGCCGTGTGCGTCACATAGGTGATGACGGGCGGAACGTCCCAGCCCATCTCGGCACCGTTGCGGGTGACCACAGCGTCGACGTCGTCGGCGAGCGCGCGGTTGAGGTTCTCGGTAATACCGCCGCCGGTGATGTGGGCAATGGCATGAACGTTGGCACCGCCGCGCAGCAGCTCCAGAATCGGCTTCACATAAATGCGCGTAGGAGCCAACAGGGCGTCAGCCAGCGATGCGCCGCCGAGCTCCTCGAGCGGACGGCTCAGCTCCTCGGCCTTAGCGGCGGCCTCGGGCGTGCCCGGCTTGATGCCGTCGACGCCGATGACCTTACGCACGAGCGAGTAGCCGTTGGAGTGCACGCCGGTGGAAGGAAGGCCCAGAATCACGTCGCCGGGGCGGACGTTGGCGGGATCGAGCATCTTGGGACGGTCGACGACACCCACGGTAAAGCCGGCGAGGTCGTAGTCGGCGGGGGCCATGACGCCCGGGTGCTCGGCCATCTCGCCGCCCACGAGCGCGCAGCCCGCGAGCTTGCAGCCGTCGGCCACGCCCTTGATGATCTTTGCCATATGCTCGGCCTCGATGTGGCCGATGGCAACGTAATCCAGGAAGAACAGCGGCTCGGCACCCGAAGCCAAAATGTCGTTGACGCACATGGCAACCAGGTCCTGGCCCACCGTCTCGTGACGGTCCATAATCTGGGCGAGCACGAGCTTGGTGCCCACGCCGTCGGTACCGCTGATCAGGATCGGGTCTTCCATATCCTTGAGCGCGGCGGCCGAGAACAGGCCACCAAAGCCACCGATACCGCCGATGACCTCGGGGCGGTTGGTGTCCTTAACCATTTGCTTAATAGCGTCGACGGCGCGGCCGCCCTCGGCGGTATCGACGCCGGCATCCTCATACGTCACATGCTTGCTGTCGCTCATCTGAGCCTTCCTCTCCCACTACCGTCCGTCGCCCGGGCGCCAAACGGTGCTCATAGTTGCGTTCATTTCGGCGCGCGTCATAGCAACACACACCGCTCAATCAACAAAACAGCAGATAAAACCTGCCAAAATAAACCTGTCTCTACATGGCAGGTTTTAGGCCTCGCCGTGCTTCTCTTCCCAGCTGCGGTCGTCGTATTTCTCGACCACGGCGTCGTCGTCAAAATGCAGCGGCTTATCCAGGTTGTGGGGCTTAAAGCCCTCCATAAACTTGTCGCGGCCAAAGCTCTCGGGAATCGCCACGGGGTAGCGGCCGGTAAAGCACGCATCGCAGTAGCCGCCCTTGGGCATGACCTTCAGCAGGCCCTCGACCGAAAGGAAGGCCAGCGAATCGGCGCCGATATACTCGCAAATCTCGTCGACCGTCTTGTTGGCGCTGATAAGCTGCGACTGCACGTCGGTATCGATACCGTAGAAGCACGGCCAAATGACCTCGGGCGAGTTGATGCGGATGTGAATCTCCTTGGCGCCGGCGTTGCGCAGCATCTTGACGAGCTGCACCATGGTGGTGCCGCGCACGATGGAGTCGTCGATGACGACCAGGCGCTTGCCCTCGATATTGTCGCGCAGCGGGTTGAGTTTCATACGCACGCCCATGGCGCGCAACTCCTGCGTAGGCTCGATAAACGTACGGCCCACGTAGCGGTTCTTGATAAGGCCCTCGCCAAAGGGAATACCGCTCTCGTGCGAATACCCCTCCGCGGGCGGCAGGCCGGAGTCGGGCACGCCGATGACCAGGTCGGCCTCGACGGGCTCCTCGTGTGCCAGCTGACGGCCCATGTCGTAACGGCAGGCGTAGACGCTCTTGCCGTTCATGATGGAGTCGGGGCGGGCAAAGTAGACCTGCTCAAAGATGCAGTTGGCGGGCTCTTCGGCTGCAGGCACGCCCTGCTCGGATACCAGACCCTCGGCGCTGATGCGCAAGATCTCGCCGGGACGGACGTCACGGACGTACTCGGCACCCACGATGTCGAGTGCGCAGGTCTCGGAAGCAACGACCCAGCCGCCGGCGCGCGTGACACGGACGGCGGAGTCGACCGTCGCGGCGCCGTCCTGCGACGGCAGCTGCGAAACGGCTGCGGCGTCGGCCTGATCAAGACCCTCGTCCACCAGCTTGCCCAGCACGAGCGGGCGAATGCCGTGCGGATCGCGGAATGCATAGAGCGCTTGCTCGTTGATGAGCGTCATGGCGTAGCCGCCGCGCACGAGCTCCATGGTCTTGCGAATGCCCTCGCGCAGATGGCCCGTACGCTGGGTAAAGTAGCCGATGAGTTTGGTCGCGACCTCGGAATCCGAATTGGAGAGGAATGGCACGCCCAGCTCGATCAGCTGGCGGCGCAGCTCGTCGGTGTTGACGAGGGTGCCGTTGTGAGCAAGCGCGATAATGACGCTGTTGATGGTAGAGAGGTGCGGCTGAGAGGCTTCCCAGCTCTTGGCGCCGGCGGTGCCGTAGCGCACATGACCCACGGCCAGCTGGCCGGAGAGCGTCGACAGGTCGGCATTGGAGAACACGCGGTCGAGCAGGCCCAGATCCTTGCGGACCATAACCGTGCCGCCGTCACCCACGGCGATTCCCGCCGATTCCTGGCCACGGTGCTGCAGTGCACGCAGGCCAAAGTACGTCAGTCGAGCCACGTCGCGATCGGGCGCCCATACGCCGAAAATGCCACATTCCTCATGCAGCTGGTCGGAGTCCGGATCATACGTCGACATGGTGTTCACCTGTCCCGCGGCACGCTCGGCCGCGCGGATGGTTTCTTGAGACATGGTATCCCCTCAGAGCCTCGTTTTTTTGGCGTTACCCGCCTTATTATACGCACGGCGCGACGTGCTCCTCAGCGCATGAGCAGCGCTTTTTAAAAGCCCACCGAGCTTATAATCCGTTTTGCAGCCAAACATTTTATTGGGCAATCGCCTCGGGACCGACGATCCCGCATGCTTCCGTTGCGGCGCGTCTCGCCCGCCGTTAGGGCTTACATTGTTGCAATTGGGACGTTCGTCCTGTCTTTTGGCAGGTCGGCGGCGTATCCTTGTAACCTAGGACAAAGCGAGAAAGGTTCTGTATGGATCGAAACGAACTCGACCCCAGCGTCCCCAGCGCCACGGAGGTCAAGAAAATTCCCCTCATCATTAAGGTGTACGCCGTCCTGTGCATCCTGTCCGGCGTGGGCACACTCCCGTCGGTCGCCGCCTTTATGTGGCAGGTCATCACCGCGCTCATCAACGGCAACGCCGCCGAAAAGCTCGGCGACAATATGCTGGTCTCGGTTGGACTCATCGTCGCCGGCATCATGCTCTCTGCGGCAAGTGCCGTCATCCTGATCATCTTTGGCCTGGACCTTATCAAAAACCAGCGCCGCAACGCCGCCCGCCTGTCCTACATCCTTATTGCATTCACCGTCGTCGAGCTTTTGGTCGACGTGATGCTCCAGGGTATCGGGCTCTTCTTGCTTCGTCCCGCTATTCAGCTCGGTATCCTCATCGCGCTTTCAGCCACCGTCGACCCCACACTGCGCCAGGAGCGCGAACTGCAGCGCCGCCTGCAGGAGATGCTCGACCGCGACGCCGCCGCCGAGGGCATGCTCGGCCGCGATGAAACCGGCGAGGGCTACATCAAGCTCAACTACTTCAACCTGTTCTGGGTATTCCTCGTCTGCTGCGTGCTCGGCCTGATCGCCGAGGACATCTGGCACATGACGGTCGACGACCCGGGCGTCTACCAGGACCGCGCCGGCATGCTGTTTGGTCCCTTCAGCCCCATCTACGGTTTTGGTGCCGTACTCATGACCATGGTGCTCAACCGCTTTTACAAAAAGAACCCCATCATCATTTTCTTAGTAAGCGCTGTGCTCGGCGCGAGCTTTGAGGTGTTCGTGGGCTGGTTTATGCAGACCTCATTTGGCGTGGTCTCGTGGAGCTACTCGCACATGAAGCTGTTCGGCATGCCCGACCCGCTCGCCGTCCTTACGGGCGGACGCACCTGCACGGGCTTTGCCTGCCTGTGGGGCCTGGGCGGCCTTATCTGGATCAAGCTGTTGCTGCCGAGGCTGCTCAAGCTCATTAACATGATCCCATGGAAGAGCCGCTACTCCGCAACCGTCATCTTTACCATCATTATGCTGGTCGACGGTGTCATGACGCTGCAGTCGCTCGACTACTGGTATCAGCGTGTCAACGGCACGGAGCCGGAGATTCCCGTCGCGCAGTTCTACGGCAAGTACTTCGATAACGAGTACATGGAAAACCGCTTCCAGAGCATGACTATGAGTCCCAAGGACGCCACGCGCGTGTAGCGACCGGTCCGACCCGTATCATCCCCGCGCATAATGCTCATGTACGGTAAGGAAGCAAGCAACCGAAAACAAGAGATAGACCGCCAGCACTACACTATTCCGAACCAAAGACCAAAAGATAAGCATTGTGGGAAAATCTAAACTTTTGGATTTTCCTACAATGCCAACTACGGCGGAATCCCTCCCACTCCTTATATCTTTCTGTATACATTGAATTTGTATTTAGTAAAATGCAGACAACACCACGGATCGGCTTTTGGCTGGACAATTCCAACCAAACACCACAGCAGACAGCAGAAAACATTCTGAACGCTAGGAAGCCGGTATGATTGTTACATATAAGGGGAAGAAAAATTTCTTTTAGGTACTTGCTTTCCTAAA
>CABSDO010000025.1 GCA_902476475.1 uncultured Collinsella sp.
GCTCCGAGTGCGGCAGCCCCGCACCCGCCCCGGCACCGGCCAAGTGGTTCTGCCCCAACTGCGGTAGCGAAAACGGCGGCAAGTTCTGCAGCAACTGCGGAACACCCAGGCCCTAGCCCCTTTATCTGGTAATTGGCGGGGGTTCCGCCACCCCTGCATTTGCTTCTATGGGTTTCGTTCGATAAAGGAGGACACCATGAAGACAACGTTCAAAAAGTCCGTACTCGCATTCCTGACATGCGTCCTGGCGCTCGCCTTTGCCCTGACGGGCTGCAGCGGCGGCGGCAAGGACCCCAAGGCCAACTTCGTCGGCAGCTGGCAGTACTCGGGTGGAACCTTGGACGGCGAAGAGCTCACCGATGAGTATATGGATATGCTCAAGGAGTGGGGCCTCAACTGCATCCTGATCCTCGACGAAGACGGCACGGGCGTCCTCGACATGTTCCTTGAGGTCGCCGACCTGAAATGGGAGGCCAAGGACGCCACCACCGTAACGATTACCGCCGAAGATGAGTCGCACGACCTGAAGCTCAAGGACGACAAGCTCGTCCTGGAGGTGGACGGCGACAAGCTTATCTTTACGAAGTCCGACAAGGATCTGTCCGGTACGGTGAAGAAGGATCGCGAGGCGGCCGAGAAGGAAGAGGAGATCGATGAGGCCGTCGAAGACGACGATGTCCAGAGTGTCGAAATCTCCCCCGCCGTCACCGTCGCCGATGACGATCTGTGCACCATCACCATCACCGAGAAGTTCAAGGACGACTGGGGCGACATCGGCTTTGTCGTCAACATCACCAACAAGAGCGACAAGGACCTGACCTTCTACGCTCCTTCCGGCAAGACCAACGTCAACGGCACCATGAAGGAACCCTGGTTCTCGGCTCACCTGATGCCCGGCACCAACGCCACCGAGGAATTCACATTCTCGAACGGCGAGCTTGACAGCCTTGACGACCTCGTCAATACGACCATCGGCATCGACGCCTACCTGACCGATTCCTACGAGGACGTCGCCTCCTACAGCGCAACCATCGCGTAGCGGCAGACATCGACGGCCGCGGATTGGCGGACACATCCGCGCACTTGCCAGGCGGGGCCGCAGGAGATAATTCTGCGGCCCCGCCGTCTTGCGCCGACAGCACCGTTCGCACAAGCAGGTCGCCCGCCGTTTTCTGATGCAAAACGGCGGGCGACCTATCTTTGGCGTTGGAGCACGGGCGACGCACCGACTACGGGCGCTCCATATTGGGGACGATGCTGCCTTCGGTCACCGCATGCACGGCCAGGCGCATGATGTTGTCGTAGCCGGTCTTGCTTAGGATCTCCGAGATGCGACGCTTGATGGTGCCCTCGCTCATAAACAGCTCGGCCGCGATCTCGCGACGGCTTTTGCCCTCGCAGGCAAGGCGCAAAATCGACAGCTCAACATCGTCGAGTGCCGCCGTGCCCGAAAAAATGCTCTCGGGCGGCTTGGGAAACGTGCAATAGCCCGCCAGCGTGGAGCGCATCACGGCGAACAGCTCGTCGATACCGACGTTCTTGTACACAAAGCTATCGACGCCCGCCTCGCGGGCCTGATCGACAAAGGTGATCTCGGGCATGCCGGTCATGATAATGATGCGACACTCGGGCAGCTGCTCCTTGATGCGCGCCGCCGCCACGATGCCGTTGGAATCATGTTCGGTGCATACGTCCATCAGTATCATGTCCGGGCGCTCCCTGAGCGCGACACCCAAGGCCTCGGAGGCATCGGCGATGGCGGAAACAACGGTCATATCGGGCTGGTCGCCAACGGAGCGCGCCAGGCTCTCGCGCAGGATGGCCTGGTCTTCGACAATTAACACGCGGATCATGAGCTTCTCCTTTGGACCGTGGCGCTGGAGGCGAGCGGAATGGATACCGTAAGCGTAAAGGGTGGGGCGGCATGGACCTCAAGGCTGCCGCCCAGATTCTGTGCGACATGCCTCATACCAGGGATACCCGTTCCCTCGCGATACGATACGGGGGCCGGGGAGCCGTCGTTAGAAATCGTCATGCGCGCGACGGCTCCAGCATCCGCCCCCTCCTGCCACAGACGCACGTGGACCCGATGCGCCTGCGCATGCTTGGTGGCATTGGTCGAGGCCTCACGGATAATCTGCAAAAATGCGGCGGCGACACGCACGTCCTCAGGCAGCGCACCCTCAACATCGATCTGCACACTCACCAGGCCAAAAGCATGGATGATATCGCCCAGCTGCTCTGCAGGCTCGCTGGCACCGTCACTACGCAAATCGGCGGCGATTGAGCGCAGCAACGGGTCAATCTGCTCGAGTGACTCGTCATCCAGGCGCCCCTCCTCCAAATAGCGATGAAGAATGGACAGGCGCTGCCCGATCACATCGTGCACGCGGGCGCGCATACGTAGGTAAGCCGCATTGTCGGCAACCTTTTTAACTTCTTCGATCTGGGCCTGGAGCTCTTGGCCCGCAAGCTCAAGCAGGTGGTTGGCTTGCGCCAAGCGGTCATGAGCATGCGCGTACTCTGTCACATCAAGACCGATAATGCGCTCGAACGAACGGCCCGAAACCATAACACGATCGCACACAAACAGGCGAATCTCGGCGGGAGAGACCTCGACTACCGCACGCGCCTCACCAAAACGGTCCAGATTAATCCGCACACGGTTCCTACTGCTTTCGGGCATTTGCATGCTAAGTTTGCGCAGGTCGTTCCATGTGCCGCTCATGTCGCGTAGATCGGTTGGCATATGAAGCTCCACCAGGTTTTTACGCATGCAGCGGTTCATGAGCAGCGGACGGCCCCTCGGGTCTAGATACAGGATGCCCACGGGAATCACGTTGATGGTTTCAATCGTCGAGAATGCGGTGATATCCTCCTGGCGGTTACGGACGTCCATCAAGAGCGCCGCGATGGAACGGAACAGGAAGAACGCTCCCTCTGCGATAGGGACAACGGTCCACGCCGAGCCCATGGCAAAAACCACCGGCGGTGTAACGGCGACAACAAGCAGCAGCTCGACCAGCATGACGGGGCGACGATAGTGCACCATAAGCAGCACGCCATAGGCAAAAATCGCGGCATTGAGCCACAACGCTCCGCCCATTGCCCTGGCGCAAACGTCAAGCGGTGCCACCAGATACGAGCCAGACGACGCGAATAAGATGAGCGCCGAAATCATCAGGTGAAGCACAAGGCTCGCCTCGTAGGCGCAAATCACCTTACGGTTATAGGACGAGCGGCGCGATGCGATGAGCGGGACGTGGATCGTCTGCAGACACGCAGCCAGGGCAAAGACAACATCGAGCGCAACAATTTGGGGAAGAATGAGCGAAATCTGCATCGTCACTCACCCGCCCTCGGCATCAAGACGATCATGCGCAGCTGGCCGGGCTCGCCCTCAAAGCGGTATGCCACGTTGCGCCCTTGCAGAGCGCTTTCGAGCTCTTGCGCAGCGGGCGTCTGCGAAAGATCTTCATCATCGTTGGAAAAAAGCGTGGCGCGCAGCTCGACACTGCATCGGTCATGGTCGCCCAAGTGATACATAAGCGCCGGATGGTCGGTGGTGTAGGCAAAAAACGCAAAGTCATACACGCAGTCGTACAGGGCGCTTACCGTACTGGCGTGCAACGGGCGCCGTATGGCGATAATCGAGGCGCAATCGATATCGATGGTGCGCAGGTCGCTTGCGAGTTCATTGGCAATGAGCTGAATGCGGTCGCGATCAAAACCGCTCTCCCCGTGCTGTGCCAACGTGAGCGACCCCTTGCGCTTGCAATAGGCGACGAGCATCTTGGCGCGCTGCAGCATGCGGTAACGCTCGTGCGAAGACGCTTCGTCGGTCAACGGTGGCAGCGAGCCCAGCAGGTCGTACATCTCTTCGAGCGCGCGGGCAAGCGCCTGGTCCACATCTTGGACCAGCAAGGTCTCGGCCTCTTGATCTGCCAGGTGCGTCTTAAGGTCGTAGTCGGCGGCGAGTAGCTCGTTTTGACGCTGCAGCTCCATGCGACGATGCGCCAGTTCACGGTTAAGCTCGTTGAGCTCCGACACGTCTTGGGCAAGCAGCGCCGATCCGCCCAGCAGTGGAAAGGCACGGTACATCACATCGGGATCGGACGCCACGGCAAAGGCATGGGCGCGGCCGTGCTCCTGGGTCCGCAACTCCTCGCGCACGCCTACCGGCATTGGCTTTGAAACTGGCGTGGCATAGACTTCCTGCAGGTCGCGCGTTAGAACTTTGAGGTCAAGCGGCAAGGTGTCGAAGATGCCGGCGATGTCGTGATACGACGGAATGACACCGCAATCGAGACAGATTTCCATCGCCACCACGCACAGGACGCAATAGACGAGCGAAAAGTTGAGCCTCCATGCCCAGGGCACACGCAACGCATACGAGATGGCAAAGAATGCGCCACCCAGCAGTACGAGCGCCGCCGTGCCCGAGAAACGCTGGATGCGAAAGGACGAGGACCGACCAACCAGGATAAAAAAGGCCACGAAGTCAAAGGCCGTCCACACGAGGACGGCGAAATAACCCCAGCCGTACGTGTAATCGTTGCTCCAGGTGTCGCTTGTACGGTCAAAGCGGAAGACCTGCTGGTGAAAATCGTTGGTGAGCACAAATCCGATAAGCAGGATGGCCACAATCCACAGCGCAGCGCAGTAGCGGCGACCCAGGCGGTGTTGCTCCAGGCCCGCAAGGCGCAGACCACACAACTGGTAGAGCAGCGGAATGAGCGTCATGGGCACGTAGTACAGGTACCACAGCACAGTGGCATAGAACGGCGTGAACGACTTGTACTTGAGAATGACTTCGATCATCCACAGGGCGCAGATGGTGGCGATGGCAACAAGGCGGCGGCGCAACACATAGTCCAAACAGCGTAGATAGACCGATACACCCCAGATCGAAAATATAATTGCGGCGACAAGCAACGGGAGAGAGCTCGAGTGGACGAGCGCATCCACGACCTCTTCGGACACCTCGCTATAGGCGGGCACGGCGTTGGAAAGCTTGGGGTCGGAGGCAAACAGCGCCGGCAAGACTGCCAAAAGCATGAGGAACAGCACGGTGATGGCGCCGGCGATAGCAAAGACGCGGTGACGGTACACCTGATGTGTTATACCAACAAGGAATCGCGGCATGGCGAAGAGCCTGCCGCCCCTAAGATCCGCCACGGGTGCGGATCGGGCGGCCGCGTGGCCGATATGTCGCTCGCGGGTACCCATAGTGCTTTTAGTGTACCGACAGGCGGGCCCAAAAAGCGGGCCACATGTCCCAAAATCCGCCGACGGCAAGGCGCCCGGCAAGCATTAACTGCTCGCCGGGCGCCTTGATCAGGAGACTCTGAAGTCGAGTGTCTCAGCTTCCTTAGGAAAGGTCCTCACCATTAGAAGCAATAACCTTCTTGTACCAATCGAAGCTCTTCTTCTTGGAACGCTTGAGGGTGCCGTTGCCTGCATCGTCGCGGTCGACGTAGATGAAGCCGTAGCGCTTGGACATCTCGCCCGTCGAGGCACTCACCAGGTCGATGCAGCCCCAGGATGTGTAGCCCATCAGGTCCACGCCGTCCTCGGTCACGGCATCACGCATGGCCTGGATGTGCTGGCGCAGGTAATCGATGCGGTAGTCGTCGTTGATGGAGCCGTCCTCTTCGACAACGTCCTTGGCGCCCAAGCCATTCTCGACCACAAACAGCGGCTTTTGATAGCGGTCGTACATGTCGTTGAGCGTGATGCGGAAGCCCATGGGGTCGATTGCCCAGCCCCACTGGCTCTCCTGCAGGTAGGGGTTCTTGGCACCGGCGAAGGCGTTGCCCTGGGTCCTCTCGACATCGGGGTTGTCGACACCGGCGGAGCAGCGGGTGCTGTAGTAGCTAAAGCTGATAAAGTCGACCGTGTTCTCGGCAAGGATCTGTTTGTCCTCGTCGGTCATCCCCACGTCGATGCCCTCGCGCTCAAACTTCTTGAGTGCCCACGCCGGATAGTAGCCACGGCTCTGAACGTCCACAAAGAAGTAGTTCTGCTGGTTATCGAGCTGTGCGGCGCGTACGTCGCCCGGACGGCAGCCGTAGGGGTAGTAGGTGCCGGCGGCAAGCATGCAGCCGATCATCGCGTCGGGGTCGATCTCGCGGGCGATCTTGATGGCCCAGGCGCTCGCCACGAGCTCGTTGTGCGCAGCGATGAACTTGGCCTCCTCGCGGTTCTCGCCCTCCTCAAAGACCAGACCGGCGCCCATAAACGGCAGGTGCAGAATCATATTGATCTCGTTGAAGGTGAGCCAATACTTGACCAGGCCCTTGTAGCGGGTGAAGAGCACCGTCGCGAGGTTCTTGTAGAAGTCGATGAGCTTGCGGTTGCGCCAGCCGCCGTACTCCTTGATGAGGTGGATCGGGCAGTCGAAGTGCGTGATGGTCACGAGCGGCTCGATGCCATACTTCTTGCACTCGCGGAACACGTCCTCGTAGAAGGCCAGACCGGCCTCGTTGGGCTCGACCTCGTCACCGTTGGGGAAAATACGGGTCCAGGCCAGGCTCATGCGGAAGGTCTTAAAGCCCATCTCGGCAAAGAGGGCGATGTCCTCCTTGTAGTGGTGATAGAAGTCGATGGCTCCGTGCGCCGGATAATAATGGTCGGCATCGCATTCGAGCATCTTGAGGTCACCGAGGCAGACCGGGAAGCGGTCCTTGCCGTGCGGGACCACGTCCACGTTGGCCAGGCCGCGGCCATCCACATCGTAAGCGCCCTCGCACTGGTTGGCAGCCGTCGCGCCGCCCCACAGGAAGTCTTTACGGAAAGCCATGCATCAATCCTTTCACACGCTGCTTGTCGTGGCTTCAGTATCCCCGTAAGCAGCGCGCTACTCAACGGCAACGGCGCAGGTCGACACTTCTTTTCGCGCACAGACGCCCGGCAGCCGCCCCTGCCTGACACTTTCTGATACCGCCGCCCCAAACCACCACAAAGGGGACAGGCACCTTTGTGGTGGTTTGGGCAAGTTTGACTCGATCTGTAACATTTAGGCAGGCAAAACCGGGCCTGGTGTTACAGATCGAGATCTTCAGGCAGCCCCCTGCAGTTTGTCTCGATCTGTAACAGGTAGAGACGATTTAGCCCGCTAGATGTTACAAATCGAGACGGAAGATGCTAGTCACAGGCGATGTCGAGGTTCTTGCCGACGAGGCCCACGTAGCCGCCTTCGGCTGCCTTGGGGCTGTCGGCGTGGCAGAGGACCCACTTGTCGGCCTTCCAGTAGCAGTAGCTGTCGCCGGCGGCAGGCATGTCGGCCGCAGCCTCGGGGCGCGGGCCATTGGTGCCTGCCGGCAGCGCCACCATCACCTGGAAGCCGCCGTCGTCGACCATGCAGGGCGTGTAGTGGAGCGTGGTGTTGAAGACTTCGACGACCGTACCCGCCGGCACGCGGAACGCCTTGACGCACGCGGTGTCGAGCTTGCCGTCCTCGATCTCCCAGCGATGCGCCACGAGCAGGATAAAGTCGCGGGCGCCCAGGTTAAACTCGCTGGCGCGGTGATACTCCAGGCAGTTGAGGCGTGTGTTGTGGCCGTTGCACCAGCCGAGCTGGAAGGGGCGGCCGCCAAACATGAGAAAGCCCAGTTTGTCGGCATCCTTGACGCCCTCGAGCTCCGGCGCACTTGCTACGTACTTGCTGCCCTCGGGAATGAGCGTGGCAGAGAGCGCCTCGAGCACGGGCGACGTGAGCTCGGACGGAACGTCATCCCAAACGTTGCCATAGGATTTGAACTCGGGATCGTTGACAGAGTAGATATGCATGTTCACTCCTGTTCGTTTATGTGACAGTACGAACATTCTAGAACAAACATGAGCGATTTTGAACGCTCATCCCGACCACTCAACAAAAAGGCGCCCCCGCATAAGCGAAGGCGCCCAATGCGCGCGTTTTGGACGATAAAGTCCTTACGCCTGCTGGTAGTGCAGGTGCTTCTCGTCGATATCGGCCAGGTCGCGGTCGAGATAGCGACGCGCAAGCCAGTTTGCCATGGGGAGGTTCTGGTCCAGGTAGTTACCGCACTCCTCGGGAGCGGCACCGGGGACATCGCCCTCAAAGCCCGCGACAAACTCGAACAGCTCGCGCACGAGCGGCAAGATTCCCTCGCTCGTCAGCTCACCAAAAACAACCAGGTAAAAGCCCGTGCGGCAGCCCATGGGACCAAAGTAGACAATGCGGCTCGACCACTCGGCATGATTGCGAAGGAACGTGGCACCCAGGTGCTCGATGGTGTGGCACTCGGCCGTGTTCATGACCGGCTCCTTATTGGGCGTGGTCAGGCGCAGGTCAAAGGTGGTGACGGCGGCGCCGGTCGCCGGATCGCGGTCGATGCGGCTCACATACACGCCGGGCTCGAGCAGCAGATGGTCAACGGAAAAACTCGCGATACGCTCCATGGCAGTTCCTCTCGGTAGTTAAATTGGGACGGGGCTCTTTTAGCTGGTTCGAATGGTCGCACCAATCATACCAGTCAAAAAAGCCCCGCCCCAAATGAGCTGCCTAGGACGGGGATCAATGAGTTTTTTATCCCTGTCCCAGAAAAATCCTTGGGCGCCGCGCAGCCGCCTAGGCAGTGTATGCAATTGTGGCGTCGACAGCATGGCGCCAGCCGGCGATCTTTTTGGCGCGCTCGTCGGCGGACATGGCGGGCTCCACGATGCCGCGGGCGCCGTAGACGTCGACGACGTCGCGCGTGTACATGCCCAGCGCAATGCCGCAGGCCCAGGCCGCGCCCAGACCGCTCATCTCGTCGTTGCTCGCAATGCGGATGGGCGAGCCGACCAGGTCGCTCTCAAACTGCATCAGGTACGCGTCGCGCGTGGGACCGCCGTCAACACGAAGCTCGGCCAGCGCCGCGCCTGAATCCTCGACCATCGCATCGATCACGTCGAAGATCTGATAGGCGATCGACTCATCGGCAGCCTTCACGAACTCCGCGCGGCCCGTGGTGCGCGTCATGCCAAAGACGCACCCCTCGGCATCGCTCGCCCAGTGCGGCGCGCCCAGGCCAGTGAACGCCGGCACAAAGTAGACGCGGCTCGCCGGATTGGCGGCGTAGCACAGGTCGGTGACTTCCTCGGGATTGTTGATGAGCTCAAGATCGTCGCGCAGCCACGTCTTGACGGCGCCGGCGTAGCTCACGTTGCCCTCGAGAACATACTCGGTCACACCGTCCATACGCCACGCAAGCGAGCTCGAAAGCCCGTGCGAGCTGGCAACGAACTCGTCGCCGACGTTCATCATGACCGAGCTGCCGGTGCCATAGGTCGCCTTGGCCATGCCGCGGCTATGGCAGCCCTGGGCAAACAAGGCGGCATGGCTGTCGCCGAGTACGCCGTGAATGGGCACGGGCGCCGGCAAAAAGCCGCCCAGGTCCGTCATGCCGAACAGGCCATCGGAATCGGTCACCTGCGGCAGGCAGGCTGCATCGACGCCAAAGGCCTCGCACACCGGCTCGCTCCAGCAGCCACGGCGCAGGTCGAAGAGCTGCGTGCGGCTGGCATTGGACCAGTCGCAGCGAAACTCCGCGCCGCCCGTGAGCGTCCAGACCACCCAGGCATCGATGGTGCCCAGGCACAGTTCGCCTGCCGCCGCGGCCTCGGCAGCCGTGGGGACGTTCGCGAGAATCCAAGCCATCTTGCCCGCCGGATAGTAGGGCGAGAGTACCAGACCCGTCGTGTCGCGCACCAGCTCGGCCACACCCTCGCGCGCGGCCAGCTCGTCGCACAGCTCACGGGCGCGGGCGCACTGCCACACCACGGCGTCGCACAGCGGCTCGCCCGTCGTGCGCCTCCAGGCAACGGTGGTCTCGCGCTGGTTGGAGATGCCGATGCCGGCGACGTCGGCCGGATCGACCCCGGTCTCCTCCACCACGGCGCGCGCCGCGGCCAGCACGTTGGCGGCAATCTCGGCCGGGTTGTGGCTCACCCAGCCAGCCTCGTTGACAATCTGGCGATGCGGGCGATCGGCACGATGAATCAAATGGCCGCCCTCGTCCACCAGCAGCGCCTTGGTGCCCTGCGTGGATTGATCGATTCCGATGATGTATTTGCTCATGTACTCTCCTGTCTCCCCCGTCGATTCAAAAACTACAACCCGACGGACAAGGAGCGAGCGGTCGACCGGCTCATGAGAGCGCAGCCGGCCTGCTCAAAATTCAACCAAAAAGGATTGGCGCAAACCTGTCCCCGATGCACCAATTACTCTGCGGGCAGGAACTCGGCGACCGTCTTGGCGATTCCCTCGCCCGTCAGGCCGTAGTGCGCAAAGACCTCGGGACTCGTACCGGTGATGACCGGCGCATCGGGCAGGCTCAGGCACTTGACCGGACGCGGGCAGTGCTCACCTACGACCTGCGCGACCATGGAACCCAGGCCACCGAAGGGACTGTGCTCCTCGACGGTCACGACGGCGCGCGTGGCACCGGCGGCCTCGATCACGGCCTCGGCGTCGAGCGGCTTGACGCAGTACATATCGAGCACCGTTGCCGAGATGCCCTGCTCGGCCAGCAGATCGGCGGCGTCCACGGCGTGGCGGACCATCTCACCGGTAGCGACGATCGTCACATCGGTGCCGCGGCGCACCCAGGTGGCGCGATCCATCTGGAACGGGCACTCGTCCTCAGTGTACACGTCCTCCACCGGGTTGCGGCCCACGCGGATGTAGGCCGGCTTGTTGTCGGCGACCAGGGCACGCACGAGCTCGGCGGTCTGGAAGCGATCGCTCGGCAGATACACGCGCATGTTGGGAATCGCGCTCATGGCGGCGATATCCTGCGCGGAGTGATGGCTCATGCCTAAGGCGCCATAGGACACGCCGCCCGAGATGCCGATGAGCTTGACGTTGGTGTTGGAGTACGAAACGTCGACCTTGCACTGCTCATACGAACGCGTGGTCACAAAGGACGCCGGCGAGGCGGCCCAGGCCTTCTTACCGCACGAGGCCATGCCGGCAGCGATGCTCACCAGGTCCTGCTCGGCAATGCCAACCTCAATGGACTGCTGGGGATACTGATCGAAGAACGGCGTGAGCGACGCGGAGCCGCGGGAGTCGGAGCACAGGACGACGATGTCTTTATCGGTTGCGGCGGCCTCGAGCAGCGTGTCGCAGATAACCTTGCGGTTGGCGATCTTGTTAGCCATTGATAGCCTCCTTATGGGCAGCGAAATCGGCGATGATCTGGGCATATTCCTCATCGTTGGGCAGGTGATGATGCCAGGCGGCCTTGTCCTCCATAACCGGCGAGCCGTAGCCCTTCACCGTGTTGAGGATGATGACCGTGGGCTTACCCTTGGTCTCGGCGGCCAGCGTCAGCGCGGCGTCGATGGCCTGGACGTCGTTGCCCGGAATGGACAGCACGTTCCACCCGAAGGCGGCCCAGCGCTCCTCCTGCGAATCCTGCTTCATGACGTCCTCGGTGCTGCCGCTGATCTGCAGGCGGTTGCGGTCCACGAGCGCGCACAGGTTATCGAGCTGGTAGTTGCCGCCGCTCATGGCGCCCTCCCAGACCGAGCCCTCGGCAAGCTCGCCGTCGCCCATGATGGTGTAGACGCGGTAGTCGCGGCCATCCATCTTGCCGGCAAGCGCCATCCCGACGGCCACGGGCAGGCCGTGACCCAGCGAGCCCGAGTTCATCTCGATGCCCTTGAGCTTGTTGTTGGGGTGGCCGATGTAGGGGCTGCCGAACTTGGAGAAGCGGGCCTTGACGTCATCGAGGTCAAGATAGCCCTCGTGGCAGAGCACCGCGTAGTAGGCCTCCATGGCGTGGCCCTTGGAGAGCACGAAGCGATCGCGGTTGGGATCGTCGACGGTCTCGGGAGAAATGTTGAGGTGGTTGGCGTAGAGGGTCATCAGCGCATCGATGACCGACATGTCGCCGCCGATGTGCCCGCCGGCGCCAGCCATGATGATATCGACGCAATCGCGGCGAAGGTCCCAACGCAGGGATTCAAGCTCTTCGATAGTTGCCATTTCTACTCTCCTCGCAGGTAAGCTTTGACGTCTTCTTCGATGGGATCGTACAGGTCGGGGACAATGCCGATGTACTTGCACGCCTCGTAGAGCACCGGCACCACGCTGGCGTGGATGGCGACACAGTGGTGGATGTAGGGACCCTCGACGATCTTGGCCTCGAGGCGCTTGAGGTTTTCGACCTCGACCCACAGGTAGGTGCCCATGCCGGCCGGGCCGTCGATGCCGCGGGCGTTGCCCAGCAGCAGCGAGTACTCGCCGTTGTCGCCGTCAAAGCGGGCAAGGGTGAGGTCGCCGTGCTTGGCCTCGGCCGTCAGCGCGCCGGGGTGATCGAAAGCCAGCGGGTAAGTGAGCTTGGGCTTGACGGCCGCGCAGCTGCAGGGCCAGGGGCCGCAGTGCTGCAGCAGCTCGCCGTTCTCGTTGTCGGGATGACGCACGGTCCAGTCGGCGAACATGCCGCGGTGACGGCCCAGGTCGGCGGCCTCGACCATCAGCGCTGTGATGGCGCCATGGATGTCGGTCTCGCAGACGACGGGGATACCCATCTCGTTGAGGATGGCGTTGGCGGCGCAGGGCATAATGCCCAGCTCGTCCTGCAGGGCGTTCCAGCACTGGATGGCACCGGCGTTGCAGCCGTACTTCTCGACCAAGCGCTTCATGGCAATGGCAAGACCGGCCACAGCGGGGACCTTATCCTCGGGGATGCAGATCTCAAAGCTGTCGGCAATGTGGGCGAGCATGGCTGCCATGGCCTGCTCGTCGGCCTGGGCGTCGCGCACGGCCTGGACAAGCTCGGTCATGGGGATGGGCGAAAGCTGAATGTTGAACTTCTCGAGCAGCTCGCCCTCGTTGCACATGGTGGACCAGAAGTCGAACGGGCGAGTGGCCATCTGCAGGATGCGGGTGTGCTTGAAAGTCTTGACCACGTTGCACACGGCCAAAAAGTCCCAGACACCGCGCTCGAACTCGGGATCGGTCAGACGGCAGTTGGTCATGTAGGTGAAGGGAACCTGGAAGCGACGCAGGACCTTGCCGGTGGCGAACAGACCGCACTGGCTATCGCGCAGACGGGTGCCGTCGGGCTCGGGGCGCTCGTCGCGCGGACCCCACAGCAGCACGGGCAAGCCGAACTCGCGGGCAAGGCGGGCGCAGACATACTCGGTACCAAAGTTGGCGTGGCAGAGCATGATGCCGTCGACGCCCTCGGCGCGGAACTTCTCGACGATAGGCGCGATATGGCTGTCGTCGAACAGCAGGCCCTCGTCGTTGATGTCGTCGATATCCACAATCTCGACGCCGATCTCGCGCAGGCGATCAGCCGTAAGGCCGCGATACTTGATCGCGTCCGGCGCGCTAAAGATGCTACGGCGCGTGGGCACAAAACCGAGCTTGATCTTATCCATGTACGTCCTCCCCTAGTCACATGTTCAGTAAACAGACGCATGTTTCGTTTTGTTCTGTTTACTAAATGTTTTACTCTTCTGTTTAGAAGTTTAGCGCGAAATACCCGTAGACGGTAGAGAAATCAGCCTAAACGGTATGTAAACAATCTGAACATACAAGGGAAACAAAAAGAGGACCCCGAAGGATCCTCTTCTGAATGGCACTATGTTAACTGCCCTAGCGAGCTTTGGCACGCTGCAGGCAATGCCGTCTCCGCCTAGATCTCGCGCACGCTTTGGCGCTCGACAAAATAGGTCGATACGGCCGTCTTGCAGGTATAGCTCTTGGGATTGCGGATGTTGCCCACCAGGCGGCGCACCGCGATCTCTCCCACCTCGTGCTTGGGAACGTGCACCGTGGTGAGCGGCGGGTTGGAAAAGGCGCCCAAAGACAGATCGTCAAAGCCGATGATCGAGACATCCTCGGGCACGCGAATGCCGTGCTCGTTGAACGCGCGCATGGCACCCACGGCGAGCACGTCGTTCTCGGCAAAGAAAGCCGTCGGCAGGTCGTCGCGTGAGACGCTGTCGAGCCATGCACCCATATCGCGATAGGCACCTTCGAGCGTGGTGCCCAGCGTGACGCGCCATGCCGGGTTTGCCTCGAGGCCCGCATCCTCAAGTGCTTGGCGATAGCCGCGCTCGCGATCCTTAAAGTTGCGGATACGAAGATCGCCTGCCAGATAGCCGATTTGCCTGTGACCCTTCTCGATAAGGTAGTCCACGGCGCGCAGCACCGAATCGGTATTGGCAATGACTACGGCATCGAAGTACTGGCGGTCGCTCCAGCCATCGAGCACAATCAGGTGGGCGGCGGCGTTAGCGAACAGGGCGTAGTCCTCCTCGCCCAACTCCGTACCCATTAGCACAATGGCGGCGGACGGATCGGCGATCAGGCCCTCGACCTGCGGGCGAACGGCGTCCAGGTCGCTAAAGTCGAGCGAGACAAAGCTCGTGCTCATGCCGTGGCGACGCGCCTGACGCTCCACGCCCTCAATAACCGCGGGATGGAAGGTGCTCTCGTCCAGGATGGCGCCCGTCTTGCGCGCAAGCACGAACTGGATACTCTCGAGCTGCGTCGACTGCTGATAGCCGAGCGACTGCGCACACTCCAAGATGACCTTGGCGGTCTCCTCGCTCACGCTGCGCTTGCGGTTGAGCGCGTTGGACACGGTCGCAGGCGAAAAACCGGTGATGCGGCTGATCTCGCGAACACTTGCTTTGGCCATTGTTCCCCCTAGCAACGGTCGTGGCGGAGCATCGTGGCCTGACCGCCCCGTGACTCGACAACTAAACGACCGCAAATTCAATCTAAACAGAATAGTAAATGTTTAATAGCTAGTTTAGCCTGTTGTCAAGCGAAGTGGCCCGACTATTCCCCCAACGGGCGCATTTGTCCATCTTAACGTTATTCCGCAAGGTCTTCGCCATTGCTTGCTATTACGCGTCGGTACCATTCGAAGCTTTTCTTTTTACGTCTCTCAAACGAGCCCGCACCGCTATCGTCTCGATCGACATAGATAAACCCGTAGCGCTTACGCATCTGTCCTGTGGCGACCGAAACCAAATCGATCGGGCCCCAACAGGTATATCCCATGAGTTCCACCCCGTCGAGCTCGACGGTCTCCCTCATCGCCTCGATGTGGGCCCGCAGGTATTCAACTCGATAGTCGTCTTCTATTTCACCCGAATCTTCCGGCACATCAGGAGCACCCAAACCGTTTTCGACGATGAACAGCGGCTTTTGATAGCGATCCCAGATTTCATTCATGGTGACGCGCAGCCCTTTGGGGTCGATAAACCTCCCCCAAGGCTCCTGTTTTAGATACGGATTAGGCGCCGAGCGAAGAAGGTTCGAATCGAACTGACCTTCCGCATGCGCTTTTGCGACGCGCGTCGAGTAATACGAAAACGAGACGAAATCGACCAGGTTTGCAGCCAGTACTTCGCGGTCATCATCCCGATAGGGCACCTCAAAACCATGGCGGGCGTATTCCTTGAGAACATAGCTCGGGTACGCACCGCGCACCTGGACGTCGGTAAACATGTAATGGCTGCGATTCTCAGCCTGCGCAGCCAGCACATCGTCCGGATCACATGTAGCCGGATAGAAGACACCTGCGTTGAGCATGCAACCGATCTTCGCCCCAGGGCACAGTTCATGACACGCCCCGACCGCACGGGCGCTCGCAACCAATACATGGTGCACGGCCGTGTGAACCGTTGCATAGCGATTCTCCCCTTGCTCGAAGATGATCCCCGCCGCCATAAAGCACGCCTGCGTCATGATGTTGATCTCGTTAAAGGTCAGCCAATAATTGACCAATCCCCGATAGCGCTCGAACACGGTACGCGAATATCGCTCGAACAGGTCGACCAACCTGCGATCGCGCCATCCGCCATACGCATCGACGAGATGCATGGGGACATCATAGTGGTTGAGCGTCACCAAAGGCTCAATGTCATGCGCGCGACACGTCCTAAAAACATCCTCGTAAAAGGCAAGGCCTTCTTCATTGGGCTCGGCTTCGTCTCCTTTGGGAAAAATGCGGCTCCAGGCGATTGATAAGCGCAGGCATTTAAAACCCATCTGGGCAAACAGTTCAATATCCTGCTTGTACCTATGGTAAAAATCAATGCCCTTGCGAGCGGGATAGAAGCTGTCGGGTGCCAACGCACGCGGATCAAGGTCTCCCCGCATGACGTCCATGCGTTGATCGCCAAACGGCAGCATGTCGGAATTGGCTAAACCGCGACCGCCTTCGTTCCATCCTCCCTCGCACTGGTTTGCAGCCAGAGCCCCGCCCCATAAAAAATCTTCTCTAAACATTATGGTGTCGTCCTTTCTATCAAATTCCCGGCCCACACTGTCGAACGCAACGGACTCGGCAAGTGCCGCGCAACAGCACAGTACCGTTGCGCGGCCAAGGGGTCGGACCGCGCAACGGCTGGGGAGCATATTTGTGTAGTAGCCTCTTATGCCTCGACGGATTCAACGGCCTCAGAATCGCCGCTCTTGGACTTCAACGGCATCTTCTCCTGTCCTTCAAATCCAAAAATCATCGCCAACGCAAACGTCACGGCACCGCCAGCAAGACACCCGATGGTGCCAGGGATGATATCCTGAGCAAACATGAGCACGTTCATCCATGGGAAACCAACGCCAGTGAAGATATAGACGTTGGCATGAAGAAGGCTTACCAGCAGACCACCGACAGCACCACCAATCATGTTCCAGGCAAGAGCCTTCTTGTCGCGAAACAGGATGCCGTAGATGATGGGCTCACTCACGCGACCGAAGGCATAGGTGATGAACAAGTTCCAGCCCGTGGCTCGACTCTCCTTGCCCTTAGCGCGCAGGCCATAGGCGAGCGCGATGGCAAGCGTGGTGTAGGCTACAACCGCGGTGCCGGGGTATAAGATGGCGTCGTAACCGTTCTGGAGCGCGGCGGGCAATATGGCGGTATAGATCGGCACGTGCATGCCGGTGGCGATGATCAGATTCCAGAATGCGCCGATAACCGCGGTCGCAGCGGGACCGGCAACAGAGGCGAGCCAAATGATGAAATCGGCCACAAGGCCCATGACAAATTGGACGGCAGGGCCGCAGAGGCACAGCGCGACCGGCAACATCACGAGCACCGTACCCACGGGTACGATCAGAATGCGCAACATATCAGGCGAGATCTTCTTAAAGAAGCGCTCAACATAGGACTGGGCCCAGGTGATCAAGATGACCGGAAGAACAGCCTGGGTGTAGTTGACGAGCTGCATGGGGACGCCGAAGACGCTGAAAGGCTTTCCGTCCTCAACAATAGCGAGCATGTCGGGATAAATCATCACAACAGCGATGAGCAGTGCCAGCACAGGACTCGTTTTGAACTTCTTAGCCGAGCTATAGGCGGCAAACACCGGGAAGTAGTAATACGCCGCATCGCCCACCAGGGAAAGGATCCGATACAGGTCGCTCGTTTCGGACATAAAACCGGCGCCTTCGGGCCCAAACAGAATAACGAGCATCTTGAAGATACCGGCGACACAAAAGATCGGAAGGATCGGGGTGATAGCGCCGCTCACGGCATCGAGCAGCTGATTGAAGAGGTGCTTGGGCGCCAAGCGCTCCTTCCAGCTAAGCTGAGGGCCATCGAGTTCCTCGTCAATCGATACCGTGACCTCGAATCCGCCCTGCTTACAAACCTCGTCGTAGACCTTGTCGACCGTGGGCCCGACCACCAGCTGCACCTGCCCTCCGGCGTGCACGACGCTGATGATAGACGAGATGTCCTCAAGCTTCTCATCATTCGAGAGGCTTTCATCCTTGAGGTTGAAGCGCAGGCGCGTCATGCAATGCGTAACCGAAGCCACGTTTTCCGCCCCGCCCACAGTGGAGAGAATCTGCTCTGCCACCTTTTTGTAATTTGCCATCATTGGCTCCTTTGCACAATCTTGGCTTACTGTTCGAATCGGCAAAGGTCATGCCCCGAATGGCTACGGGTTACAATCCTTTTTTGGAGATGATCCGGTTGAGATGGATCATCAGATAGAGTTCCTCCTCCTCGGAGAGCGTGGCGTCCCACGTTTCACGACAATAGGAACCGATATGCTTCACGCACTCTGCCAACTGCGGAAACTCCTCACGAAAGTTCTTGTACATCTGCATGTTGGCGCTGTTCAGCGACTCGCCGGCTTGAATGCGCTTGAACAGGTACCGCAGATGCGTGGCGAAGCGGGTGAAATCAAAGGAATCGCGGTCGACAATAATGCGGAAATCGCTTTCGAGAATCTCGATAACGTCCTCGAGCATATCGTCGAACTGCTTTGCGGGCTCGGCCGTGGCTTTGACGGCTTCAACAACCCGTGCGTTCACGAGATTCATCGCAATACTGGCAATCTCATCCTTGGGAAGCCGCTCTCCGAGCTCCTTCTCGAGTCGCATGACGATAAACTGGGCAGCCTTGTATTCCTTCGGATACGTCTCCCGCACTTCATAGGCAAGAGGCATCGCGATGCGGACCCCCTTTTGGGCTCGCGCAACGGCAAACGACAGGTGATCAGCCATGAACAGCGTCGCATTGGTCGAGAGGTCGTAGGGCAGTTCGTTGGCAACGATGTCCATATCTTTCGCCGCAAACATCACGATATCCGAGGGAAGATCCCTCATGACATCTTGTCCTTTAGGATCAATGTCGTAAAACGTATGCTCGATTTTAGAAAGAGGGAGCTCTCGAGGAAAATCTCCGCCGAAACCGACGCCCCTGCCCATGGCGATGACATCTCGCCCCTGTCCGTCACGGCAAAGAACCGCGTTGTTGTTAAGCTTTTTAATTGCAAGCATGGTGAACCTCCTTTCAAGAACACTCACAGAAAAAGGCATGATAGCCAATAGCAGTGCTATTGCGGTCATGCCTTACGTAACAATCCGTGTTGTATTGCTCTTGGGCATGCCTCCACACAGGAGTAACAATCCAAGATGCAGAATGCATTATAGCGCTCTCCCCGCCCCGGGGACCATCGGGCTGGCGAACGGTAGATGTCGGCCCGCCAGCGGCCACATCGAGCAGATGGGCGTGCTTCGATCCCGAGCCTAGCCTAGGATGCGGGCCATGCGCGCCTTGAACTCGGACAGAAAGCGCGGGGCGTCCACGGTGAGTGCCACAAGCGCGCTCTTGTCGGGGTCGGACAGGCGATGCTCGTCGCAGATAGTGCGGCCGCAATACTCGCCGAGCAGGTCGACGCGCAGGTTGCAGCCAAGTGCGCCCACGAGCGTGGGATCAATCGCCACGGCAACGGCCAACGGGTCGTGCAGCGCGCAGCCGCCCAGGTAGGGCGCGTTCATCTCGTATGAGCCGATGTAGTGCTCGACCATACCCGCGAACGCGCAACCCGCCATAGTGCCCGAACCCGTCCAGCCAGCGATATCGCGACGCGTAAGCACCACGCGATGCGTCACGTCCAGACCGACCATGGTGAGCTTGCGGCCCGAGCGCAGCACGGCGTCGGCGGCCTCGGGATCGCTTGCCATGTTGGCCTCGGCGCCCGCACTCACGTTGCCGGGCACGGTAAGGGCGCCGCCCATCACGACCACGCGGCCGATAGACATCATCGCCGCCGCATCGCGCTCCAGGGCAAGAGCCAAGTTGGAGAGCGGGCCGGTCGCCACGTAGACTAAATCGGGTCCATAGGTGCGTGCGGCATCGATCAGATAATCGACCGCCGCGTTGCCATCGGCCGATGTCGCCCCCACCGGCTCGTAGGGCGATGCGGGCACGCTCGCGCCGCCAATGCCGTTTTTACCATGGATGAGCGTGGTAGACGCCGGCGGCGTATAGGGCTCGTTCGACTTAATGGGACGATCGGCGCCCAGGTACACCGGCACCTCGGGGCGACCCAGCAGGTCGAGTACCGCCAGGCAGTTATGCGCCGATTGCTCGACGCGCACGTTGCCAAAGCACGTGGTAATACCGACGAGCTCCACCTCGGGGCTCGCGATGGCATAGGCGAGCGCCATGGCGTCGTCCACACCCATATCCAGATCAAGGATCAGCTTCTTGGTTGCCATTGTTCTACTCCGCTTCTCCGTCAACTTATAACCCGTTTAAACCAAACATGTGTTCAACTTCGGCGCGCGTGGGAATCGATTGCTGAGCACCCAGGCGCGACACCGTCACTGCCGAGGCGCGAACACCCGCGGCCATGCACTCAAAGAGAGGCAAGCCCTGCAGTCGAGCCGCCGCAAGTGCGCCGATAAACGTATCGCCGGCAGCCGTCGTGTCGACCACCTCGCTGGAGAGCGCCGGCATACGTAACAGCTCACCGTCATCGCCGAGCGTAACCGAGCCGGCGCCGCCCAGCGTGATGACCGCGGCGCCGGCACCCTTAGCGAGCAGGGCCTTAAGCGCGGCCACGCAGCTCGCGTCACCCGTGGGCAAGATGCCCGTCAGCACCTGGCACTCGGTCTCGTTGGGACAAACCAAGTCGACCGCAGGCCACGCTCCCGCCGGCAGGTCGCAGGCGGGCGCCGGATTAAAGACCGTATAGAACCCCAACCCGTGGGCGCAAGAGAGCGCCGCAGCCGTTGCCATCAGGTCGCATTCGCCCTGGGCGATAAAGACGCCGCCGGCAGCCGGGGCGAGGTCGCAGATATCGGCGTCAAGCTCGTCAGCCACCAGATAGCGCAGCGCGCAGGCCACGTCCTCGCCCGAAAGCGCATGGTTGGCGCCCGGCGACAACACGATGCGGTTGTCGTTCTCGCAGCGAATGATAGTCGCGGTGCCAGTCTCCACGTCGTCGCGACGCGCCACAAACTCAACGCCCACGCCGGCATCTTGGAGTCCCGCCACCAGTGCATCGCCAAATGCATCGCGCCCGACGGCGCCGATCATGCACGTGCGCGCACCCATGCGCGCGGCGGCCACAGCCTGGTTGGCACCCTTGCCGCCGGCGTTGGTGATAAAACCGCTACCGCCGACGGTCTCGCCCGCACGCGGCATGCGCTCACACGCCACCGAAAGGTCCATGTTCATGCTGCCGAACACCGCAACGATGCCGCGATCTGCCATGGAAACCTCCTCATCTGCGAGCTTTATGCCCACCGTCGGCCGTCAACCGTATGCTTTCGCACCTCTATAACTTTAGTTCACTTTGATGTGAACGCGCGCTTGAGGTTGCGCCAGCAGCAAGCATTCACAGGAGCGGGCAGCTACAATGAATATGTGCTGATTATTCTCGTCATTGGATGATGTTTTATGGAACAATTCCCGCAATCGGGCCCACGCGGCCCGCGCCGCGCGCCCGATAACCAGGCGCCGCACGAACGCCCGCGCGCCGAACGTCGCAACGGCGGCTCGCGACGC
>CABSDO010000026.1 GCA_902476475.1 uncultured Collinsella sp.
TCACGACGGAGGCCACATTAAGTGGCCTCCTGTTCGTGCGGAACTCGCGATAAACCTAAGCCGGTGTCCCCGCTCTCCCGGGGCCTGTGGTTACTTGGTTGTTGCATGCGGCTCGCTTTTCGGAACAGGGCTGATAATTCTAGATGCAAGGCGCTCTTGGTCGTTATGGGCCTGGGGCGTCTGTCTTATATAGGTAGATTCCTTGCGGGTTCGAATCCCTCCGCTTGCTCACAAGAAAAGCCTCCCGATCGGCTATGCGTTCGAGAGGCTTGTTTCTTTGGCTGGGACGGAGGGATTCGAACCCCCAACAGCCGGCACCAAAAACCGGAGTTCTACCGTTGAACTACGTCCCAATGTGTGGTGTTGCCCAAAAGCAACTCGTTTAGTTTACCTAATCTGCGAGGGCATCGCAAACGCCATCGAGCAGGCGTACGGCGAGTGTCTGCGCGTCGCTGGCCGTGAAGGTGCCGTTGTAGCGCGTCATGCCCGTTAGCTCAATGCGAATGCGTGCCGGCTTCTGCTGCGCGGCGACATTGGCAGTGCGGATGCGCTGGGCCAGGTTGTGGCACTCGGCGAGGGCAATCGTGGCGCGCGGTGCGGCGTCGGCGGGCAGCTCGTCGCTTGCGATCTCGAGCACCAGGTCAACGTCGGTTGGGACCTCGGAGTCGCAGAGCATCATGCCGCTGTTGTCGGTCGTTGCCGTGGCGATATTCCACATGCGCGACGCAACACTGCGTGCGATGGGGTCCTCGCCGATAACGGCAATCTGGAAGCGCTCGAGCACGTTGGCGGCGCGAGCAAAACCGATGCGGGACTCGGCTTCGGTGACCGAGGGCTTGCCCTCCCACACATGGTGCAGGCGGTTGATGTAGGCGTAGGTGTCCTGGAAGGCCATGCCGTCGGCAAACAGGCCGACATTTTCCTGGAACTGCTGCAGGGCGGCCTCGGTATGCGGACCAAAGTAGCCGTCGTCTTCGCCACAGGCAAAGCCCAAAACGTTGAGAGCGCGCTGCAGGGCCTGCACATCGGCGCCATGGAAATTGGGCATGCGCAGATAGAGGGTGCGGTCGCCCAGCTTATACGAAGCGTCTACAAGGGCGCTCCAGCAGGGGATATCGACGGCATGACCGGCAGCAAGGCCGCTGTCGAGCCTGAAGGTGCTGACGGCCTGCTCAGTGGTGGCTCCAAAGTACTTGTCGGTGACTTCGGCGGCATCAATCGTGTAGCCGAGCTGCAGGAGACGAGACTGCACGTCCTCGACGGCTGCTCCTTGCATGCCCGTTGTAATAGGTTCCATGAACGAACCCCTTTCGGCGTACCATTCGTACTATTTGAGCGTCTGTCGGATAGACAACGCAAAGGGATGCATAAACATGCACTCAACAGTGTAGCAAGTTGTGCCTAAATACGCTGCTGACAGGTTTTATAACCCCCGTTAGTTAAGGCGCTCCACAAAGAAATCTGCCATGGAGAGGAACAGCTCGCGTGCGTGCGGATCAAGCTCAACGTTCTCGATGGCCGCTTTGGCCTTAGCGGTCAGGTCGAGCGCGTAAGTGTGGGCGTAATCGATGGAGCCGGTCTCTTGGAAGATCTCCACGGCGCGTGCGAGCTGCGCGGGATCATCGGTGCCCGAGGAAAGAATCGCCTCGACCTCGTCGTGGTAGCGCTCATCAGAGAGGGCATGTACGGCGACAAGCGTGCGCTTGCCCTCGGTGATGTCGGTGCGGAAGTCCTTGTTGGCGGCTTCCTTAGTGCCGACAAGGTTGAGCAGGTCGTCCTGAATCTGAAAGGCAAGGCCCGTGTGCAGGCCAAAGGCGCGCAGCGCTTCGATTTGCTTATCGCTGCCGCCGCCGATAATGGCTCCGGCGGCAAGCGGCGTGGCTCCGCTGTAAAACGCGGTCTTGTGCGTCGCCATGTCCAGGTAGTCATCAACCGAGATATCAAAGCGCCCGTCACGGACCCAACCCAGGTCGAGTGCTTGACCCTCGATGGTGCGGACGATCATCTCGGTAAGCTCGTGGAGCACGCGCAGCTTCACGTCGGACTCCAGCGTGGGGTCGTCGAGAACCGTCTTGGTGACCATGGTGAGCGCCAGGTCGCCACAATTGATGGCAAGGCCCGTGCCCTCGGTAAGGTGCATGCAGGGCTTGCCTCGACGAAGCTGTCCGTTGTCGGCGATGTCGTCGTGGATCAGCGCGCCCGACTGGAAGTGCTCGATGGCTGCCGCGGCGCTGCGGGCGCTCTCAAAGCTGCCGCCCACTGCGGTTGCGGCGAGCATACAGATAAGCGGGCGGTGGCGCTTGCCGGCGTTGGCCGTAAAAGCCGAGAGCGGCGCGTACAGGTAGCGCTCGATATCGGCAGAGGTCGCCTGTCCGTCAAAGAACGTGGCCAGATAGTCGTTGATCTGGTCAAAGTGCTGGGCTAAAAAGCTGGTAAACGGACTGGACACGGGTTCTCGCATTCTTTCTTAGGTTACATCGTTGCGGTGTGCAGATACCATATTGCCACATTGGAGTTGCCGGCGCGTCTGTTTTGGCGATTTGGAGAAACGGGACGCGTGCGCGTGCCGGCTGCTTATATAAGCCTAAAGTGCTCGAGCGCCTTGACGACGCCATCTTTGTCGACCGAGTCGGTGATGTAGTCGGCGCGCTTTTTGAGATAGTCTGGCGCATTGCCCATGGCGATACCGACATCGACGGCGTTCATCAGCGAGACGTCATTGCTGGCGTCGCCAATGCCGTATACGGTTCCGTGGTGGGGGTCGAGGGCGTCGAGTACAGACTGGATGCCCCCGCGCTTCGTGCATTCGCGGGGCGAGATTTCGGTTACCTCGAGTTCGAGCTCGTTAAAGCACAGCAGCGGCTCAAGTGCCTTATCTTGAGCGATGTGGTTGGCGAGCGATGTAGACATCAAGATCTTGTAGACACTGTAATGTTGCAGCTGCGTGACTGCGTCGCCCAGGGTGCGCGCGTATCCGGGAGCATCGGGCGCATCGGCACTCATGCGCACGACGCCGTTGAGGCCCTCAAAGCGGATGACCTCGCCCGATTGCTCAAGGTAGGGGGCAAGACGCTGCAGCATACTGGGCGTCATCGATAGATCGCGAATTGCGTGTCCGTTGATCTCGGCGTAACCGCCCGCAAGACAGACGATGCCGGTCCAAGGCAGCTCAAGAAGTTTGGGGTGGATGCAGCTCAGGGTGCGTCCCGTGCAGATAAAGGCCATGTTGCCGTTGGCGACAAACTCGCGGATTGCCTGCGAAACCGCCTCGTTGGGATAGGGGGAGAGGTCCCGCTCGTCTTCGGGAAGGTCTTGGACGAGCCTGGGGTCTTGCCAGGCGAGCGTTCCGTCGATATCGAAGAAGCAGATATCGCTGCGCTTATGGGCTGCGCTGGCGGCAGGGGAGGCCGAGGTGGTGGGCACAAATCCCGGCTCGAGGCCCATGATCTGGTCAAAATGCTCTTTAACGCGGGGAACGGAGATGCCGATGATCACCTGGGCGGTCTTGCCCGTAATGATGAGGCCCTTGGCGCCCACCGCGACAAACGACGCGTTATCTGCAACGATGGAAGGGTCTGCGACCTCGACGCGCAGGCGCGTGGCGCAGTTGGTTGCGCCCACGATATTGCCAACGCCACCTAAAAGCTGAATTACCCGCTCAGCGAGGACGTGATCTTGATCGGATCGACTATTGACCTCGTCATTGGGAGATTGCTCTTTGGCAAAGTCGCTTCCCGTTAAACAATCGATTGCCGTGCGATTGGCGACATGATTCTCGCGGCCCGGTGTCTTAAGGTCATAGACCAAGATGAGTGCTCGAAAACTAACAAAAAAGATGAGGCTAAAGGCGAGGCCGATACCGAACGCCAAAAGATAGGCACCGGCATGCGTGCGCATGAGCGGAATAAAGTTGAAGGCTGCCATCTCCATGAGGCCGCCCGAGAAGATGCCGACGATGCCAAAGAGATTCATGGTTGTGGCAAGGCAAGACGATAAGACGGCGTAGAGTAAAAAGAGCCCGGGGTGGGTGAACATAAAGAGAAACTCGAGTGGCTCGGTAACGCCGCAAACCACCGAGGCGATGATGGCGGGAACAAGGATGACCCTGAGGCCGGCGCGGCGCTCGGGTTTTGCGGTGGAGTAGAACGCAGCTGCGATGGCGGGAAGGCCAAAGAGCTTGACCCAGCCGGTGGCGGTAAAACCGGCCCATGGCGCAAGCTCATTAAGGGGGCGCGTGCTATGGGAGAGGATGGGGAGCAAGCTGCTCCACGTGGCATAGATGCCGTCGTTAATGACCAGGTTGTCGTAGTAGATCGGCATGTAGAGCAGGTGGTGCAGGCCAAAGGGCTCGAGTGCTCGTTCTAAAAAGACAAAGATGCCCACGCCAAAGGGACCGACGCTTGCAAGCGCGTGACGCAGCGTATCGGTTACATCGTATACGTAGGGTACCGCAACAGCCGAGAAGATAGCGAGGGCGAGCACAGCGAAAAAGCTGATGAGATAGACCAGCGAGGAGCCGGAAAACGTACCGAGCCAATCGGGCACCTTGGCGTCGTAGAAGCGGTCGTGGATCGCAACGACGATGGTCGAGACTGCCAGCGGTCCGATAATGCCGGTGTCGAGCGTCTTGATACCGTCAATGACGGTGATGCCGGTGGCAGGGGCCAGGGGCGAGGGATACATAAGGCCCAGGTTATTGCCGCTGATCTCGATGATTTCACTCAAAAAGAAGCAGTAGGCAAAATAGGCCGCGAGCGCCTCGAGGCAGCAGCGCGCCGGCTGCTTTTGGGCAAGACCGATGGGCAGGGCTATGGCAAACAGGAGCGGAAGGCGCTTAAAGACCGTCCACGATCCGCGCTGGACGATACTCCAAAAAAAGTACCAGGGGGTTCCGTATACGGCGAGGTCACCGACAATGTCTACAGTCGTGGCGAGGGCGGAGATGCCGACCATGAGGCCTGATATAGAAAACAGCATGGCGGGCGCGAACATGGCTCCGCCAAAACGTTGGATTTTCTGCAGCATAATATGCCTTTCGGATGCAACATGCTGTGCGAGCAAGAACGTTTAAACAATGAACTCATTGTAGAGGACTGGCTGCTTGCCGCATTGACGGTTTTGATTCGGTCCGATTTAGGTTTCGGGGGAACCGTCGACGGTAAATAATCCGTGCTTTACCGATAATCGGTTTAAACAACCCAAAGAAATGCTATCGTGCCTAGCCATACATATTCATTAGAGGTGAAACAATGCCAAAAGCGATATACGAAGGAATCTACCGAGAAATACGCTCGCGCATCATTAATGGGACCTATGCGTTTCAGGAGATGCTGCCAACCGAAGCCGAACTGACCGCGGAGTTCGGATGCACTCGCAATACCGTCCGTCGCGCCTTGGGTATGCTGGCCGACGGGATGTTTGTGCAGCCCATACACGGCAAGGGCGTGCGCGTCATTTGGCTTAAAGGCGAAACCGATATGCTGGGCGCGCTCGAGGAAGTCGAGTCGTTTGGCGAGTTTGCAAAGCGCAACAATGCCGTTGCATCGACGGACGTTAAGTCTTTTGAACATCTGGTCTGCACCGAGCAACTCTCTCGTCGCCTGGGCTTTAAGGTGGGCGAGAAGTTGATTCGCGTGGTGCGCGTCCGTAGCCTTAACGGTAACGCTCGCCAGGTGGACCACGGCTATTTTCTGGAGTCGATCGCCAAAGGCCTGACGCCCGAGATCGCCGCAAGGTCAATTTACGACTATCTGGAGCACAAGCGCGGCGTCAAAGTGATGGCGAGCCGTCGTACGGTGAGTGTCGAGCTCGCCAACGATGAGGACTGCAGCTACTTGGACCTTGGTAAGTACAACTGCGTCGCCGTCATGGAGAGCCAATCGTACACCTCGGATGGCATCTTGTTCGAGGTCACGCATGCCCGCACGCATCCCGAGATCTTCCACTACCGCGTCAACTCCAAGCGATAGTCGGCTAGCTCGCAGCCTGACGAGACTCATGCCCTCAAAGCGAAAACGCCCGGTCAAACCGACGATGTATCGGCTTGACCGGGCGTTTTCTCTGCATTCGATAACAAATAATTGTTTATACAAAACTTGTCAAGTATCAAGTTGAAATTACCGTTCACCGAAGTTTTTCTACCGCTCTAGTAATACTTGTTCAAACAACTAGCCAAATAGCGTATCGTACAAATCAGCAAAAGGGGCAAAGTCCCCGAGCCAATCTCCGAAGGCGGCGGCAAAGGGTGCCGCCACGGTGTGAAAGGGTGGATTGTAATGAAGAACGAAATGAGCAGAAGGCAGTTCCTGGGCTTTGCTGGTTCCGCGGCTGCGGTTCTTGGTCTGGGTCTCGTGGGCTGCGGTGGTTCTGCCGGCTCCGGCTCCTCTGCTTCTGGTGACGCTGCCGAGGTCTACTTCCTCCAATTCAAGCCCGAGGTCGATAAGGAGTGGAAGGAGATCGCCAAGGCCTATAAGAAGGAGAAGGGCGTCGAGGTCAAGATCGTGACCGCCGCCTCCAACACCTACGAGGAGAAGCTCAAGTCCGAGATGTCCAAGAGCTCCGCTCCGACCCTGTTCCAGGTCAACGGCCCCACCGGCCTTAAGAACTGGAAGGATTACTGCGCCGACCTGTCCGATACCAAGCTTCGCGGTGAGCTCATTGACGACTCCCTGGCTCTGCAGTCCGACGGCAAGGATCTGGGTATCGACTGGGTCCAGGAGAGCTACGGCATCATCTACAACAAGCAGCTGCTCGAGAAGGCTGGCTACAAGGCCGAGGACATCAACTCCTTCGACAAGCTGAAGGCTTGTGCCGACGACATCCAGGCCCGCAAGGACGAGCTTGGTGTTGAGGGTGCCTTTACTTCCGCCGGCATGGATGACTCCTCCAGCTGGCGCTACACCACCCACCTCGCCAACCTCCCGCTCTACTACGAGTTCGAGAAGGAGCACAACCAGGAGGACGACGAGATCAAGGGCGAGTATCTCGACAACTTCAAGCAGATTTTCGACCTGTACATCACCGACTCCACCTGCGATCCTTCGCAGCTTGCCTCCAAGACCGGCGACGACGCCACCAACGAGTTCGCAACCGGCAAGGCCGTCTTCTATCAGAACGGTTCTTGGGCCTACGCTGACCTCACCAAGGCCGGCATGACCGACGATCAGATTGGCATGATGCCCATCTACATCGGTGTCGACGGCGAGGAGAACCAGGGCCTGTGCTCCGGCGGCGAGAACTACTGGTGCGTCAGCTCCCAGGCTTCCGAGGATGCCCAGAAGGCCACCGAGGACTTCATGTATTGGTGCGTCACTTCTGACACTGCCACCAGCATCATCGCTGACAAGATGGGTCTGACTGCCCCGTTCAAGAGCGCTAAGGAGACCACCAACGTCTTCTCGCAGCAGGCCGTTGCCATGGCCAAGGACGGCAAGAAGACCGTCGCTTGGGACTTCGTCTACATCCCCTCTGAGGAGTGGAAGAAGAACCTCAAGCAGGCTCTGATTGCCTATGCTGCCGACAACAGCAAGTGGGACGGCGTCAAGAACGCCTTCGTCGATGGCTGGAAGACCGAGAAGGCTGCTTCCGAGTAAGCAGTTGCTGCCCAAGCTATCTGATTAGCGACAGGGGGCGGGCAGACGTTGGTTTGCCCGCCCCCTGCATATTGAAAGGACCCTTCTATGGGCAAAGCACTCAAGCGCTGGTGGCCGCTCTTTATGCTGCCCACGTGTCTGGCGTTTATGATCGGGTTCGTGATCCCCTTTATCCAGGGTTTCTATCTCTCGTTCTGCCAGTTTATTACCATCAACAACACGCACTTTGTCGGTATCGAGAACTACGTGCGCGCACTGTCCGATCCGCAGTTTGCCACGTCGTTCTTCTTTACCGTGGCGTTTGCCTTCCTGTCGACGGTGCTCATCAACGTGATCGCCCTCGCCATCGCGCAGGCGCTCACCCGCAAAGCGCTCAAGGGCACCAACATCTTCCGTACGATCTTCTTTATGCCTAACCTGATCGGCGGCATCGTGCTGGGCTACATTTGGCAGATTCTGATCAACTGCCTGCTCTCCAATGTGGGCGCCCAGCTCATCGCCCTTAACTCTGCTGCTGGCTTCTGGGGCCTTATCATCCTGACCCTGTGGCAGCAGGTCGGCTACATGATGATCATCTACATCGCTGGTCTGCAGTCCATTCCGTCCGACTACATCGAGGCCGCCAAGGTCGACGGTGCCACGGCATGGCAGACGTTTTGGAAGGTTAAGATCCCTAACCTGATGCCGACCATCACCATCTGCCTGTTCCTGTCCATCACCAACGGCTTTAAGCTGTTCGACCAGAACCTCGCCCTTACCGGCGGCGCCCCCGCGCACTCCACCGAGATGCTCGCCCTGAACATCTACAACACGTTCTATTCGCGTGCCGGTATCGCATGGCAGGGCATCGGTCAGGCCAAGGCGGTTATCTTCTGCATCCTGGTCGTAGCCATCTCCATGATTCAGCTTAAGGCCACGAGGTCCAAGGAGGTGCAGCAGTAATGAAACGCGATAAGGTTATCAACCGCGCGCTCTCGATTTTCTTTACGATTCTGTCGCTCGCGTGGATCTACCCCGTGTTCATGATTGCGCTCAATTCCTTTAAAAAGGCAACTGCAATCAGCACCACCACGGCATTCGATCTGCTCACGCCCGAGACGTTCAACGGCCTCGCAAACTATATGCACGCCCTTAACGAGCAGGGCTTTGCCTCGGCATTTATGTACTCGCTCATCATCACGGTCACGTCGGTCGTGCTGATTCTGGTGTGCTGCTCCATGTGTGCTTGGTACGTAGTGCGCGTCAACAGCAAGATCTCGAACTTCTTCTATTACCTGTTCGTCTTCTCGATGGTCGTGCCCTTCCAGATGCTCATGTTCACGCTGTCCAATTTGGCGGACCGCATCGGCTTCAACACGCCGTTCAACATCTGCTTTATCTACCTCGGCTTTGGCGCGGGCCTGGCGGTCTTTATGTTCGCCGGCTTTGTAAAGAACATTCCGCTCGAGATCGAAGAGGCGGCCATGATCGACGGCTGCAACCCGGTCCAGGTGTTCTTTAAGATCGTCCTTCCCATCATGAAGCCCACCTATCTTTCGGTCGGCATCCTCGAGACCATGTGGGTCTGGAACGACTATCTGCTGCCCTACCTTACGCTCGACTCCACCAAGTACAAGACCATTCCTATTTTGATCCAGTACTTCCGCGGCGGCTACGGCCACGTCGAGCTCGGCCCCATGATGGCCTGCATCATGATGGTCGTTATCCCCATCGTCATCATGTACATCCTCTGCCAGAAGTACATCATCGACGGCGTGGTGGCAGGTGCCGTCAAGGGCTGATGCCGTAACTGTTTTGCAAGTTTCTGCGGCGCCCCTCAGCGTGGCGCCGCATATCGAAAGGTAGAGACATGGCCGAGATCGTTCTCAAACATGTTCAGAAGGTGTATCCCAACAACGAGTCCAAAAAGAAGGGCTTCTTTGGCAAAAAGAAGAAGACCGAGGAGAAGAAGCACAACCTCAAGGTTACCGAGGACGGTGTGCTCGCTGTAGAGGACTTCAACCTCACCGTTCACGACCAGGAGTTCATCGTCCTCGTTGGCCCCTCTGGCTGCGGTAAGTCCACGACGATGCGCATGGTCGCCGGCCTGGAGGACATCACCTCGGGCGATGTGCTCATCGATGGCAAGCGCGTCAACGACGTCGCTCCTAAGGACCGCGACATCGCCATGGTGTTCCAGAGCTACGCTCTGTACCCCAACATGACGGTGTACGAGAACATGGCGTTTACGCTTGAGCTCAAGAAGGTCCCCAAAGACGAGATCGACCGCAAGGTTCGCTCTGCTGCCGAGATTCTGGGCATTACCGAGTACCTCGACCGTAAGCCCAAGGCGCTTTCGGGCGGCCAGCGCCAGCGTGTCGCCATCGGCCGCGCCATCGTGCGAGACCCCAAGGTCTTCCTGATGGACGAGCCGCTGTCCAACCTGGACGCCAAGCTGCGTAACCAGATGCGAGCCGAGCTCATTAAGCTGCGCCACGAGATCAAGGGCACCTTCATCTACGTTACTCACGACCAGACCGAGGCCATGACCCTTGGCGACCGCATCGTGGTCATGAAGGACGGCGTTGTCCAGCAGATCGCCACGCCGCAGGAGGTCTTCAACCATCCCGCGAACATCTTCGTCGCCGGCTTCATCGGCGTGCCGCAGATGAACTTCTTCGATGCCCAGCTGGTGCGCTCGGGCAACGGCTTTACCGTCAAGACCGAGGATATGAACGTGGCGCTCGCCCCCGAGACTTGCGCTCAGCTTGCCCTCAACTGGGACGGCGGCGACGTGAAGGAGATTACGGCCGGCGTGCGTCCCGAGCAGATCCTGCTTGCCGACAAGGGCGAGGAGGGCGCGCTCCAGGGTACCGTCGAGGTGACCGAGCTCATGGGCTCGACCGAGCATGTCCACGTGACCGCTCCCGACGGCCAGTTTGTTCTGATTATCCCCGTCGTCGACCTCGAGGCCAAGGGCGCGCTCAAGGCTGGCGACACCATCTGGTTCAAGTTCGAGAAGAACGCGACCCATCTCTTCGATAAGGTATCTGGCAAGAACCTTATCTAGGCCCGGTGCATCCAGGCCCTCCCTTTGGGCGACTGCGGTATTGCCATCCTTTTGCCGCGGTCACATATAAGGCTCCCCTCCCGTCCACTGGGCGAGAGGGGAGCCTTTCTTTGTATCGGGGTTGTCTGTAGGTTTGTTTGTCTCGAACTGTAACAGGTAGAGGGCCAAATTGAGCCTAGATGTTACAGATTGAGACAGCGTCGAGCTGCCTGTCCTTCCGTCTTGATCTGTAACAGGTAGACTCAATTTTGTCGGCTAGATGTTACAGGTCGAGATTTTTGGTCGAGGCAGGCTACGGACAACACAGGGGCGCAAAAAACGGAGCCGTGTCGCCACGACTCCGTTTCTCAAGAGGATGGGTAAGGGAAGTGAAATTAGTTCAGGTGCCAGATCTCGTCGTTGTACTGGGAGATGGTGCGGTCGGACGAGAAGGTGCCGGCGTTGGCGATATTGATGAGCGCCTTGCGCATCCAGGCGTCCTGGTCCTCGTAGTCGGCCAGCACGCGCTCCTTGGTCTGGATGTACTCCTCAATGTCGAGCAGGGCCATAAACCAGTCCTTGCCCTTAATGTCGTCGTGCAGGCGCTGCAGGCGCTCGGCATTGCCGGTCGCCATAAAGGCCGGGTTGGTGATGAAGTCCACCAGCAGTTTAATGCCGGGCTTGCGGTAGAGCACACCGGCGTCATAGGTGCCGTTGGCATAGAGCTGCTCGACCTGTTTGGACGAGGCACCAAAGGTATAGATGTTCTCGTCGCCCACGAGCTCGGCAATCTCCACGTTGGCACCGTCGAGCGTGCACAGGGTTAGGGCGCCGTTGAGCATGAACTTCATGTTGGAGGTGCCGCTCGCTTCCTTGGAGGCCAGGCTGATCTGCTCGGAGATATCAGCGGCGGGGATCACGCGCTCGGCGGCGGTGACGTTGTAGTTCTCGATCATGACAACCTGCAGGTAGGGAGCCACGTCGGGGTCGTTTGCAATCCACTGCGACAGCGTCAAGATCAGATGGATGATGTCCTGCGCGATAGTGTAGGCAGGCGCCGCCTTGCCGCCAAAGATGATGGTGACGGGGTGCTTAGGTCTGTTGCCGTTCTTGATATCGAGGTACTTCCAGATGATGTAGAGCGCGAGCATCTGCTGGCGCTTGTACTCGTGGATGCGCTTGACCTGGACGTCGATGATGGCGTTGGAGGGAATGGTCACGCCCTGCTCGAGCGCCATGAACTGGCGCATGATGGCCTTGGCCTCGACCTTGGTGGCGGCCAGGCGCTCAAGAACGTCCTTGTCGTCGGCGAACTTGGCGAGTTTGCTCAGATCGCCGGTGCTGCGCCAGTCGGTGCCGATCACATCGTCGAGCAGGCTGGCGAGCGCGGGGTTGGCCCCATGGATCCAGCGGCGGAAGGTGATGCCGTTGGTCTTGTTGGAGAACTTCTCGGGATAGATCTCGTAGAACGGATGAAGCTCGGTGTCCTCCAGGATCTTGGTGTGGAGGGCGGCTACGCCGTTGATGGAGAAGCCAAAGTGGATGTCCATGTGGGCCATGTGGACGGTGTCGTGCTCGTCGATGATGGCGACGCGCGGGTCATCGTGCTCGGCCTTCGCGATCTCATCGAGCTTGACGATAATGTCGGCGATGGCAGGGGAGACCTTCCGCAGGCTGGTGAGCGGCCACTTCTCGAGCGCCTCGGCAAGAATCGTGTGGTTAGTGTAAGCGACCATGGAGCGTACGATGGTCACGGCCTCATCAAACTCGATGCCATGCTCAGTGGTGAGCAAGCGGATGAGCTCAGGGATGACCATGGTGGGGTGCGTGTCGTTGATCTGGACAACGGCGTAATCGGCCAGGTCGTGCAGGTTGCTGCCGCGCTCGACGGCCTCGTCGATCAGGAGCTGGGCGGCGTTGCTCACCATGAAGTACTCCTGATAGATGCGAAGTAGGCGGCCCTGCTCGTCGGAATCGTCGGGGTAGAGGAACAAGGTGAGGTTCTTGGCGATCTCGGTCTTGTCGAAGTCGATGGAGCTGCCGGGGACCAGGCCGTCGTCGATGCTCGCCAGGTCGAACAGGCGCAGGCGGTTCTTGGTGGGCTGGCCGTAACCGGGCACATCGATGTTGACGAGCTTGGAGGTAACGGCAAAATCGCCGAACTCGACGGTGTAGGAGCGGTCATCGTCGACTAGGATGTCCTGCTCACCGAGCCACTCGTCGGGGACGGCCTTCTGCTGGTTGTCGACAAAGCGCTGACGGAACAGACCGTAGTGATAGTTGAGGCCCACGCCATCGCCGGTCAAGCCCAGCGTGGCGATGGAATCCAGGAAGCATGCGGCCAAGCGGCCCAGGCCGCCGTTGCCGAGTGACGGCTCGACCTCGAATTCCTCGATCTTGTTGAGGTCGTGGCCTGCGGCGGTGAGCTGGTCCTTAACCTCGTCGTAGATGCCGAGGTCGATCATGTTGTTGATGAGCAGCTTGCCGATCAAAAATTCGGCGGAAATGTAATAGAGCTTTTTCTTGCCGTTGTTGAGCGGGCGGGCGGCGGAGCGCTCCTGCACGAGTTTGACCAGCAGCTTGTAAATGCGACGGTCGTCGAGCTGCTCGAGCGAGGTGCCAAAAGACTGCTCGGCGAGTTCCATGAGGTTAATTTGGGGCATGGTTTCTCCTGTGATGGGTTGTTTCATGTCTGCAATTCATAAGAAGCCCGCGCGAGGGGATTGGGGTGGCCTCACGCGGGAAAAGCAAGCGCGTCCGCACGGTGGGGAGGGGTCGGGCGCGGTAGCTCCTATTGAGGAAGCTCGATTTCGGCTTCCGATGGGATGCGGAAGTAGGTCTCGGTCCAGTCGGTGAGTTTGTGCTCGAGCTCGCGGGTGATGGCGCCGTCGAGCATGCGCCAGGTCCAGTTGCCGCCCAGCGTGGCAGGGGTGTTGATGCGCGCCTCGTTGCCCAAGTTGAGCAGGTCCTGCATGGTGTAGATGCACGTGTCGCTCACGCTGGCGGCGATGGTGCGATTGAGTGCGTCGGCCATGGGTTCGCCGGCCTGCTGATGGGTGTACAGGGCTGTCTGCTCACGTTGACGCGGGGTGGCCGTTCCCTCAAACCAACCGCGCGCCGTCTCGTTGTCGTGGGTGCCCACATAGGCGACGGTGTTGGCGATGTAGTTATGCGGCAGGTAGTACGAGTTGGTGCCCTCAAAGGCAAACTGCAGGATCTTCATGCCGGGGAAGCCCGAGTTGTCGCGCATGTCGATGACGCCGGGGGTGAGGAAGCCCAGGTCCTCGGCGATGATGGGCAGCGTGCCGAGCTTTTCCTCGAGCGTCTTGAAGAACTTGAGGCCGGGCCCCTGCGTCCACGAACCGTAGGACGAATCGGGTGAGGAGAACGGCACCTCCCAATAGGCCTCGAAGCCGCGGAAGTGATCCAGGCGGATGACATCGTACATGTCGAGGGCGGCGCGAATGCGGCTCTCCCACCAGGAGAAGCCGTCGGATTCCATGGCGTCCCAGTCGTAGATGGGGTTGCCCCAGTACTGGCCGGTGGCCGAGAACTGGTCGGGCGGCGTGCCGGCGACGCTCACGGGATTGCCGGCGGCGTCGATCTTAAAGAGCTCAGGCGTCGCCCACATCTCGACAGAGTCACGCGAGACATAGATGGGCAGGTCGCCGATGATGAGAATGTCGCGCTCATTGGCATAGGCCTTGAGGCGGCTCCACTGGCGATCGAAGAAATACTGTGTCATCTGGTGGTAGAGCATGTGCGCGGGATGGGCGGCGCAGACCTGAGCGGAAGCCTCGCCGCGGGTGCGGAGCTCTGCGGGCCACTCCCAAAACGCCTTGAGACCGCACTCCTCTTTGACGGTCATGAACTCACAGTAGGGGATGAGCCAGTCCTCGTTGGCCTGGATAAAGTCATCGAAATCGGCCGGCTTGTCGGCGGCAAAGCGCTCAGCGGCGCGGTCGAGAATCTGACGGCGGCCGCCAAAGATAGCACCGTAGTCGACGTTACTGGGGTCAGAACCCAGGTACACGCCATCGATATCGCGCTGTTCAAGATACCCTGCCTCGATAAGCTCGGCAAAGTCGATAAAGTTGGGGTTGCCTGCGCGGGCCGAGAACGACTGATAGGGCGAATCGCCATAGCTGGTCGTCGTAAGGGGCAGAATCTGCCAGTAATGTTGTTTGCACGAGGCGAGAAAATCGACGAAGTCGTAGGCATTCCAGCCAAAGCCGCCGATTCCGTATGGTCCGGGCAGAGATGAGACGGGCATGAGGACGCCGCTTGCACGCTCCATGAATGCGCTCACCAACCTTCTTGTTGTGGGGTCGGCCTGCCGATGGGTGTGCAGTCCGCCTCCGATGTTCTGATTCGATACTCCTATTGTAAAACATGTTGTTTAAACATGTACAGGCAAGATAAAAAAGTTGGTCGATTTTCGGCGAATGGTTACATGCCATGAAAAAGCCCCGACCTCACAACGTGAGATCGGGGCAAGAGCGGTATGTAGGTTTTTTGCTACTCGGCGTCGGCGAAGCCGTTGGGGTTGTGGCTCTGCCAGTTCCAGCTATCGCGGCACATGTCCGCGATGTCGTACTGGGCCTTCCAGCCCATCATGCGCTCGGCCTTGGAGGCGTCGCACCAGTTGGCAGCGATGTCGCCGGCGCGGCGCTCGCGGATCACGTAGGGCAGCTCCTTGCCACAAGCCTTGGAGAAGGCGGCGACGACCTCGAGTACCGAGGTGCCGGTGCCGGTGCCCAAGTTAAAGATCTCGACGCCGGTCTTGCCGTTCATCCAGTTAAGGGCGGCAACGTGACCAGAGGCCAGATCGCACACGTGGATGTAGTCGCGCACGCCGGTGCCGTCGGGGGTGGGGTAGTCGTTGCCAAAGACCTGAACGGCCTCGAGCTTGCCCACGGCGACCTGGGCGACATAGGGCACCAGGTTGTTGGGGATGCCCTTGGGGTCCTCGCCGATCAGGCCCGACGGATGAGCGCCGATGGGGTTGAAGTAACGGAGCAGCACGACGTCCCACTCGGGGTCGGCGGTGTGGACGTCCATAAGGATCTGCTCGATCATCCACTTGGTCCAACCATAGGGGTTGGTCGCGGGCTTCTTAGGATCCTCCTCGGTGACGGGCGGGTTGTCCGGGTCGCCGTAGACGGTCGAGGAGCTCGAGAAGATGATGGACTTGCAGCCATGGTTGCGCATGACGTCGATGAGCACCAGGGTGTTCTCGATGTTGTTGTGGTAGTACTCGACGGGCTTGCTCACCGACTCGCCGACGGCCTTAAAGCCGGCAAAGTGGATGACGCGGTCGATCTGATGGGTATCGAAGATCTTGTTCATCGCATCGCGGTCGAGCACGTTGGCCTCGTAGAAGGTGAGGTTCTTGGCGGCCTCGTCGCCCACGATGGTCTTGACGCGGTCGACGGCGACGGCGCTGGAGTTGGAGAGATCATCGACGATGACGACCTGGTAGCCACCCTCGAGCAGCTGAACGACGGTGTGCGAGCCGATAAAGCCGGCGCCACCGGTAACGAGGACGCAGGTGTCTTTGGGGTCGAGTGCTTTGGACATGTAGTCTCCTATCGAATCAGGAACACTTCTAGAGGGGAGTATAGCGCAGGCGGGGACGCCCAAATGGTGCACTGTAGGAAAAGCAGAGGATTATGTTAACGTACTCATATAAGAGCTTGCTCAATTGTTACCTCAAATTTGACAATTGCTTACGAGCCGCCGACCTTGTAGTTTCCTGCCGTTCGTGGAAATCGTTGGGACGCGCCATATGTACGCTAATATGTATGAGTTGAGCGACATATAAATAAGCATGTAACGGAGTACATATGTCACCAAACAGCGATTCCATCCTTTCCCAGGAGCTCTCGCGCCGCACTGCCCTTAAGGCCCTGTTCGGCGCCGCTTCTGCGGCAGTTCTTTTTGGCCTGCCCACTCGCGCCCATGCGGCGGAGGCTTCCAAAGAAACCACCGATAAATTGAATGCCGCCCAGGCCCAGCTCGACGAGGTTCAGGCCCAGCTCGACAGCATCGCAAATGAGTATGCGGCGCTGGCCAACAAGAATGCCCAGACCCTCAACGACATCGAGAATGTCCAGGGCAAGATTGACGACACGCAGGCCCAGATCGATGAAAAGAAGGCCGAGCTCAAGAAGAAGCGCAACGACCTTTCCGATCGCGTGGCCGCCAGCTACAAGTCCGGCGGTACGAACATCCTGTCGCTGCTGCTGGCCTCTGGCTCGTTTGAGGAACTCGTCGCCAACGCGCATTACGTTGAGAAGATCAACAAGAGCGACCGCGATGCCATCGAGGATATCCAGACGATTCAGGCTGAGCTCGACGCGCAGAAGACCGAGCTCGAAGCACAAAAGGCCAACCTGGAGAAACTCAAGGACCAGCAGACGGCTCAGATGCAGGATATGCAGGCCAAGCAGCAAGAAGTCCAGACCGTGCTGAACGGTCTTTCCGACGACGTCAAGGAGCTCATGGCTCAGCGCGATTCCGAGATCCTCGCTGCCGCCCAGGCTGAGGAGGCCGCTAGGAAGGCGGCTGCGGCAGCCGCGGCCTCTGCGAACACGGGCTCTTCTTCGGGTGGCGGCTCGTATGCCGGCGGCACCCCGCAACAGACGGGCGGTTCGGGCAAGCAGCAGGCCGTCGTCAATGCGTGCTACTCGACGCCTTCTCCCGGCCAGGGCTGGTGTGCTGCCTGGGTTACCAACGTCTTCCGCAATGCCGGCGTGGGCTATTTTGGCGGCAACGCGTGTGACATGTTCAACGCCTGGTGCTATAGCTCCGACCGCTCGGCGCTGCAGGTGGGCATGATCGTGGCAGATTCCTCGCACAGCGGCACGGGTGCTCCGGGCCTTATCTACGGTCATGTGGGTATCTACGTTGGCGGCGGCATCGTTATGAGCAACGAGGGTGCCATTACGTCGAAGTCGCTTGATTCGTTTATTAGCTTCTATGGTACTGGCTCTGGCGTGCGCTGGGGCTGGCTCGGCGGCGTGGTGCTGTCGTAACTGTAAGTTGGGCCGCGTGCCCGTCCGCAATATATTTGATTGCCTGCTCGGACAGTCCTGCGCAAGACGAAGGCCACATTAAGTGGCCTTCTTTGCGTGTGGAACTCGCGATCAATCAAATATATTGCGGACGGGCACGCGGCCCTCTCGGGTTCGGGGCGCTACGCACCGGACTGGGTTAGCTGAATAAATATGGTGAAGGCCCCTTTCGGGGCCTTCTTTTTATAGGAATTCGCCTACTCGGTGGACTTCGGGTTCTAGGTCTACGTTGAATTGGTCTTTGACGGTTGTTTGGATGTGGCGGATGAGTTCGTCGACATCGGCGGCGGTGGCGTGGTCGGCGTTGACGATGAAGCCGCAGTGCTTTTCGCTCACCTGCGCGCCGCCGATGGCGTGTCCTCGCAGGCCGGCGTCCATGATGAGCTTGCCGGCAAAGTAGCCCTCGGGGCGCTTGAAGGTGGAGCCGGCACTCGGCATGTCGAGCGGCTGCTTGTCCTCGCGGCGCTGGCAGTAGTCGTCCATGTCGGCCTTGATCATCGCGGCGTTGCCCGGGGCGAGATTGAAAGTGGCCGAAAGCACGATGAAATCGTCGTCGGCAATGCGGCTCTTGCGATAGCCCAGGTTGAGCTCATCGACATCGAACTCGATAATGCTGCCGCTACCGCGGGTGCCGTCGTCGAGCATGCGTGCGGGCTTGTAGACGCGCACGGACTCCAGCACATCGGCCATGCAAGCGCCGTATGCTCCGGCGTTCATGTAGCAGGCACCGCCGACCGATCCGGGAATGCCCGAGATGGGCTCCATGCCGGTAAGGCCGGCCTCGGCTGCCGCCGTGACGTGCGTGCCGTCGACCGTAATGTCGGAGAGGCCCTCGCCCAGCGCTACGACGACGCCGCGGATGCCCTTGTCGCCGACGAGCAAGTCGGAGCCGTTGCCCACGATGGTGAGTGGTAGATTGCAGCGATAGCAGGTATCGAGCGTGGCGACGAGGCCCTGCTCAGTATCGGGCGTGACAAAGACGTCGGCCGGACCGCCGATCTTAAACGTGGTGTGCTCGCGCATGGGCTCGCTCATCAGCACGTTGTCCTCGCCGGCAACGCCAGCGAGCGCGCACAGCAGGTCCTCGTTAAAAAAATCGTTCTCGTGCATACGGATATCCGCCTTTTGGTGGTCGTTGTCATCAATCGATTGCAATATACCCCACCCGGACGGATTTGGTGCGCTGGCGGCGATAAAACAGCCGTCCACCGGATTGGTAAAGTGTTTATCACCGAGGTAGAGGGGTAGTCGCTATACTTTCAAGAGATTGCGCGTAAACCCGGAAGGAGCGAGATGGCCAACAAAGTCACTCTCAAGCAGATCGCCCAGGAGGTGGGGCTTTCCCCCTCGTCGGTCTCGCTTGTTCTCAATAATCGGCCCTGTCGCATCTCGGAAGAAAACCGCAAGCTCATCAAAGAGGTCGCGGCGCGCAACCACTATGTTCCCAACCAGATTGCGCGCAGCCTGGTCATGCGCGAGTCGCGCACGCTGGGCCTTATCGTCCCTAACATCGAGAGCCGCTTTTTTGCCTCGCTCGCCGGTAGCCTGGAAAAGCGCTGCCGCGAGGACGGTTATGCGCTCTTCATTACCAGCTCGGGCGGAAGCGCCGATGACGATCTGGAGCTGCTGCGCCAGCTGGTGACGCGCGGCGTTGATGGCGTCTTCCTGGTGGTGGGTGACGAGTTCTCCGATGACCGCGCCCTGCGCGAAGAAGTCAGCCACCTGCCCATCCCGGCCGTAATGGTCGACCGTGCCATTGAGGGGCTCGAGTGCGACAAGGTGATGTTCGACCACGAGATGGGCGGCTATATGGCCACCCGCTATCTGATCGAGCAAGGTCATCGCCGCATCGCCTGCCTGGTTAATGCCCGCCGTTCCAATACGGGTCGCAAGCGACTTGCCGGCTATGAGCGCGCGCTGCGCGAGGTTGGCCTGCCGATCGACGCGCGTTTGGAGTTTGAGAGCGAGTACTACATTCCGAGCGCATACGAGGCCTCGGAGGCAGTGCTCGCAACTGACGCCACTGCCGTGTTCGCAAGCTCGGATAACATTGCCCTCGGTTTGCTCAAGCGCTTGCACGAGATGGGGAAGAGCATCCCGGGCGATATCTCGGTGGTGAGCTATGACAACTCGGCGGCCGACGTTCTCTTTGAGCCGGCGCTGACCGCGATTGAGCAGGACCCTGGTGTCCTTGCGGAGCATGCTTTTGGCTGCATGTCCAAGCGTCTTGCCGGTAGGGGCGGCAGGCGTGCCGAAGAGGTCGTTCTGGAGCCGGAGCTTATCGTTAAGGACAGCGTGCTCGAGCTTACTAAACACAACTAAACACGTTTACCAATTTGCAGAGACCGAATGTGGAGCACCTGTGACAATCAACGCCGCAGGTGAATGTCGCGTTTTGCTAATCGATGGGATTGATAAGGGTGGTAAAACGTTTTTTCACCATGATAAAACGTTTTAGCAAATATACTGGTCCCAACGAAAGGTTGCCGTATTGGAGGGTGACCGCACAGCGAAGGGACATAAACAATGGCTAAAACACTGGGGACGCCGTGGCAAAAGCTGGGCCACGAGGTGCCGGCTTCCGAGCTCGAGGGCGTCGACCTGTATTGGCGCGCATCGAACTATCTGTCCGTCGGTCAGATCTACCTTCGCTCTAACCCGCTAATGCGCCCCGACTTTGTTGATGAGAAAACCGGTGAGGTGCGCGACTTCGGTCGTCCGGACGTTAAGCACCGCCTGGTTGGCCACTGGGGCACCACGCCCGGCATCAACTTCCTGTTCGGTCACGTCAATCGACTGATCGCCGACCACAACCAGAACGCTATCTTCTTGATGGGCCCTGGTCACGGTGGCCCCGCCGGTACTGCTCAGTCGCTGCTCGACGGCACCTACCGCGAGATTCGCCCCGACATCACCAATGACGAGGCCGGCCTGCAGAAGTTCTTCCGCCAGTTCTCCTATCCCGGCGGCATCCCGAGCCACTTTGCGCCCGAGACGCCCGGTTCCATCCACGAGGGCGGCGAGCTCGGCTACACGCTCAGCCACGCTTACGGTGCCGTTATGGACAACCCGAGCCTGCTGGCCGTGGCCGTGGTGGGCGACGGCGAGTCCGAGACCGGTCCGCTCGCGACCTCTTGGCAGTCCAACAAGCTCGTGAACCCGGCAACCGACGGCATCGTCCTGCCGATCCTGCACCTCAACGGCTACAAGATCGCCAAC
>CABSDO010000027.1 GCA_902476475.1 uncultured Collinsella sp.
GGGTCAGCCCGTGGGAGGCCAGGGCGCCGCTGACCGGTGGACGGCACCGAGCCGTACGCTTGAACTGAGAAGGGGGAGGCCTCGCGGCCTCCCCCTTTTTTTTGCGTTTACGGCGCATAAATGACTCATTTACGCCAGACGATTTAATTCTTTTTGGTATTGAGCTTTTATTTAAAGAAAATAAAACGAATAACAAGGGCAACTGCTATGGCCGCAATGATCAAAAGCAGGATTGCCAGTCGATGTTGCTTGCGTCGTTTACTTGACGAAACGAAGATTGATTTTCCTTGTTTTGGCGTCTCGAGATAACGAGCCGAATGCGTTAAGGTTTGCTTTGGTCGAGGACCTCTTTGTTGATGAGCGGCGGATGCTTTCAGTGGCTCATCACTAGCTGCGCTGTTTTTAGATAATGGTGCGTCTTTCAGATATACAGGGTCTCCCGAGGCGACGCCCATATGTTTACGTCCCGTTTGGGCATCTTCGAGCGTTTGATATCGATTTCTCGTCACATACTCGGGCTCAGGATCATTAATGGGCTCTTGCGAGATGTGGGGGCGATGGAACCGTGGCGGCTGCGTGGAAGTATCTTCCCCCTGCGTCTGCATAAACATTTTGTTCTGGTTTTGGTCGTCCATGATGCCCTTTAGCTCGTTACCAATAACGTGTACGCGCTCATTGTAAGCCCCCTGTTATTTGTAGCCGCGAACATACTCGTTATTTAAGCTCTGGTTCAAAGAACCTTAATCTTATTTAAACCTGAGTCAAACACACTTAGATATGCTTATAGTACTGGACTCAAAAAACTTTATAGTCGATGTATATATGAGCACCGGGTGGGCATATATAAGAGCGTCAAAAGAAGTCCCAGTCACCTAGAAGATGGCTCGGCAGTCCTTAAAAGGAGTGGTAAACATGGCAAGCATGGTTCCTTATCGTTCGGTTTTTGGCGTTCGTCCTTCTGCTAGCTCGCTGTTCGATCTGTTTGATGATATGACCGACCTTGCAAACAACTCGATTGCTTCCAAGGCGTTTCCCGTTGATGTTGAGGATAAGGGCGACGGCTATGAGGTCAAGGCTTATCTGACCGGCGTCGCCAAGGACGATATCGATGTCGAGCTTAACGAGGGCCGTCTGTCCATTAGCGTGAATGTCGAGGAAGATGAGGAGAACGAGGGCAAGAACTTCCTGCAGAAGGAGTTCAGCTCGTACAGCGCGACGCGTGGCGTGTATCTAAAGGACGCTTCGAGCGAGGGCCTCTCGGCTAAGTACGCTGACGGCATCCTGACCGTTACGGTTCCCAAGATCGTCGAGAAGAAGAACGTTACGAAGATCTCCATCGACTAACTTCGTTGGTGTTCTGCGCTATTAAAAGACAGCAAAAGGGGCTGGGAAGCGATTCTCGGCCCCTTTTGCTGTCTAGGACAGTCTATTGAATGGTTGCCGGCTGATACTGACTCGCAGGGCGTATCGAGAGTTTTCGCGATCCTTGGAGAAGGGTTGCGGAGCTGCCGACCTCGTCATCCAGGGTTGCGGCCAGAGCTTTGGCATAGCTTTTGACGGTAAGGGTCGGACGATTGTTATCTTGGCTGATATGCATGGCAATGAGCTGTTCGGTGCGATCGGTAACAAGTTCGCGCGCGGCTTCGGCGGCTTGGCCATTGGAGAGGTGTCCCCTTGCAGACAGGATGCGCTCCTGAAGAAAGCGGGGATATTCTCCCTCGCGTAGCATGGTCACATCATGGTTGCTTTCGAGCGCGAGGACTCGACAATCTTTGAGGGTGTTCATGGCTTGGCTCGATAGCTCTCCGGTGTCGGTGGCAAAGCCGATGGAATCATCGAGGGCGTCGAATCGATAACCGACTGGATTGATGACATCGTGTGATGTTGAGTAGGTTTGCACGTGGATGCCGGCAATGGATAGGGCGTCGCCGGGATCGAATTCCTCGACAGGCAGATGCGAAAGATTTTCTTTGCTCGAAAGAGTGCCCCTGCTGGCAAAGAGGGGGCCGTGCCAGTGCTTGCACCAGACATCGAGGCCCTTGATGTGATCGCTATGCTCATGAGTAATGAGAAGAGCCGAGACGTTGTCTGTCGAGAGCCCCAGTTCTGCCATGCGCTTTAATGTCTCGCGGCGAGACAGTCCGTCATCGACCATAATGAGCCCCTGCGGGCCCTCGATGAGTGCGCAGTTGCCTTTAGAGCCACTGCCGAGGATATGAAGGTGCAGGCAAGACATAAGATTCCAAAGGATACAATGGGTGCGGACGAATAGAGGAGGAAGCGAATGCCAACGGTATCACAGCATTATGGACACCATGCCGTGCCCGGGGCAGTCGATGAGACCCGGACGAGGCAGCAGGCTGCTCCTGTCGTGCTCATGGTATCAGGCGGCGCGGACTCGACGGCACTGCTTCTTATGGCGTGCACATCAAAGTTGGATATTCTGGATGGGCGTGGTGTGGCCCCCATCGCGCGCGAGCGACTGCACGTGCTGCATGTGAACCATCATCTGCGCGGAGAGGCATCCGATGGCGACGAGGCCTTCGTGCGGGAGCTCTGCGCGCAATATGGTCTACCGCTGTGTGTTGAGCATGCCTATTTTGATGATGAATCGGGCAATATTGAGGCCGCGGCCCGCGAGGTGCGCTATGCCGCGGCACGGAGGTATGTTCGCGAGCTCTGCGCCCAGACGGGGGCACCGCGAACGGCGGCTCGTATCTGCACCGCGCACACGTCTTCGGATCGCGCGGAAACGTTTTTGATGAACGCGATTAAGGGTTCGGGGCCCGCTGGCCTATCGAGCATTCCTCGCCGGAGGAATATCGTGGTGCGTCCCTTGCTCGACCTAACTCATGGCGAGCTCGTGGGCTATCTACAGGTACATGGTCAGCCGTGGCGTGAAGACGAGAGCAATGAGGATATCTCGTATCTGCGAAACTACGTGCGCCATCGAGTGATGCCGGTGGTGGTGCAGCGCAACGCGAGCGTCTGCAAGACGATTGGCGCCGCCTGCGAGATCTTAGGCGATGAGGACGCGTTTTTGTCTCAGCTTTCGGCACAGGCGTTTCGAAGCTGTCTGCGTAAGGAGGCGGCGGGCGCGCTGGTGCTCGATGCCAGGCGCCTTGCTGCGGCCGAGGTGGTAATCGCGCGGCGCATCGTGCGACTGGCGATTAAGCGCATCGATCCGGACGCTCGTCCAGAGATGCGACATGTGGAGCGAGTCCTTTCCTGCGTTGCCGAGGGCGCCGGCTCGGTCACGCTTCCGGCGGGGATTGACGCACGCATTGAGTTTGGCATGCTGGCGTTCAAGGCGCCGGCGGCTCGCGAGGGCCTGGTCGCGGACTGGGTTACCGTACCCGGTCGTTTGCCGTTGGGCGGGGGACGTATGCTGGTCACAGAACCGATGGCCGTTGAGCCGGGATGCGATATCGTGCGCCGCGCCCGTGAGCTTGCAGCTGCCGGGGAAGTGACAGCTTTGGTAGACGCGGCTGCCCTGGGTTTTGCCGACAGCGATAGTGAGCTGATCCTGGCGGGCTCGCGTGGCGAGATCCCTGCCGAGGCGCGATTGGCGCGCCTGTGGGTGGACGGTCCCGCACCGGGAGACGTGATGTGCCCGTTGGGGATGAGTGGCCGAAGCAAGAAAGTATCCGATTTGCTAGGTGAGGCTCGCATTCCCGTTTCCGAGCGCGCCGGCGTGCCCATGGTGAGGACGGCGCCGGGGGGTGCCGTGGTGTGGGTCGCCGGAGTTCGCGCGGACGAGCGTTTTAAGTGCACGGCCGCAACGCGCGTGGCATATCTGCTCCGCGTGGTCGATGCGGAATAGCGTCCCACGCCTGCTATTCTGTGCGACGTTGACGGTATTCCCGCGCTGATGGCGCACGGGCTGGTAAATTTACCCCGTGCGCTGCTAGAATGTGTAGTTCGCGTCCATACGGCGGTGTGTGGGCGATAAGCACAAGAAAGGGTTGTCATGGCTTCTCAACATCCGGATATCGAGAAGGTTCTGTTTACGCAGGAGGATATCGACGGTATCGTCTCTCGCCTGGGCGAGGAGATTACGCGCGACTACGCGGGTAAGGATCTGGTGCTGATCGCGGTCCTGCGCGGCGCTGTTGTCTTTATGGGCGACCTGATGCGTAAGATCGAGCTGCCGACCAACATCGATTTCATGGCTGTTTCGAGCTACGGCGACGGTGTGAAGTCCTCGGGTATCGTGCGTATCATTAAGGACCTGGATATCGACATCCGCGGTCGCGACGTGCTGATCGTCGAGGACATTCTGGACTCGGGCCTGACGCTCAAGTATCTGATGAAGAACCTCGAGAGCCGCAAGCCCGCTTCTCTGGAGGTCGCCGCCTTCCTGTGGAAGGACGTTGAGGACCGCGTCTCGGCCATCACGCCCAAGTATGTTGGAACCCATTGCCCCGATGCCTTTGTGGTGGGCTACGGCCTCGACTATGCCGAGCGCTATCGCAACCTTCCGTATCTGGGCATTTTGAAACCGGAGGTTTATTCGTAAGATGCCCGACGACCGTAACGACAACAATTCCCAGACTCCCCGGGACCCAAAGATCCCGGGGATGCCCGGAGGCAAGAAGCCCACGCGTACGGGCTGGCTGTATTTTCTTTTGGCTTGCGCGCTTCTGGGCTATGCCTTCTTTAATATGGGTTCCGGCTTTGCCAGCTCCAGCAATACCGTTAAGCTCGCGACGAGCGAGATGGTCAGCGCCATCAAGCAGGATCGCGTCGAAGATCTGACCTATACGGTTCAAGACGGAAGCGTGACGGGTCATTACTGGAAGACAAAAAAGGACAAGGGCGATACGAGCGAGCTCAAGAGCTTCTCCTCGACCTATGTCGGCTCCGATTCGCTTGCCGAGCTCATGGCGGAGCACCCCGATACCAAGTACATCGTCAACACCAACGATCCCGATTTTTGGGGCGACTTGGCGATGAGTGTGCTTCCGACGATCGCCCTTATCGCCATCATGTTCTACTTTATGCGCCAGATGATGGGCGCCAACAACAGGAACATGCAGTTTGGCAAGACCAACGCCAAGACCAACGAGGCCACACGCCCCAAGGTCAAGTTTGAAGACGTTGCCGGAGTGGACGAGGCAGTCGAGGAGCTCGAGGAGATCCGTGACTTTTTGAGCGATCCGGATCGCTATCGCAAGCTGGGCGCCAAGATCCCGCGTGGCGTGTTGCTGGTTGGCCCTCCGGGCACCGGTAAAACGCTGCTGGCCAAGGCCGTTGCCGGCGAGGCGGGCGTGCCGTTCTTTAGCATCTCGGGTTCCGACTTTGTCGAGATGTTCGTAGGTGTCGGCGCCAGCCGTGTGCGTGACCTCTTTAAGGAGGCCAAGTCCCAGGCCCCGTCGATCATCTTCATCGATGAGATCGATGCCGTGGGACGTCAGCGCGGAGCCGGCTTGGGCGGCGGTCACGACGAGCGCGAGCAGACGCTCAACCAGCTGCTGGTCGAGATGGACGGTTTTGAGGAGAGCGAGTCGGTCATTCTGATCGCTGCGACCAACCGTCCTGACATCCTGGATCCGGCATTGCTGCGTCCCGGCCGTTTTGACCGTCAGGTTACGGTCGACCGTCCGGATGTGAAGGGCCGCGAGCAGATCTTGCGCGTGCATGCCGAGAACAAGCCGATGGACGAGGACGTTAAGTTTGAGAAGCTCGCCCAGATGACCGTTGGCTTTACTGGTGCCGATTTGGCGAACTTGCTCAACGAGTCTGCGCTGCTGGCCGCTCGCCGTCATCGTTCCGTGATCTCGATGGACGAGGTCGAGGAATCGATGGAGCGCGTGATTGCCGGACCGCAGCGCAAGGGTCGCGTGATGACCGAGGCCGAGCGCACCACGATTGCCTACCACGAGAGCGGTCACGCCCTGGTGGGCCACATCCTGGAGCACTCCGATCCGGTCCACAAGATCTCGATCGTCAGCCGCGGTCAGGCTCTGGGCTACACGCTGCAGCTTCCGCAGGAGGACCACTTCCTCAAGACCAAGAACGAGATGCTCGACGAGCTCGCCGTGTTCTTGGGCGGTCGCGTTGCCGAGGAGCTCATGTGCGATGACATCACGTCGGGCGCGAGCAACGACCTGGAGCGCGCGACCAAGATGGCGCGCGAGATGGTCACGCGCCTGGGCATGAGCGAGGAGCTGGGCACGCAAGTGTTTGGCGAGGCGCAGCATCAGGTGTTCCTTGGTCGCGATTACGCCGATCACCAGGATTACTCCGAGGAGACGGCGCGCCGCATCGATATCGAGGTTCAGCGCATTATGCGTGAGGCCCATCGTCGTGCGGTCGAGATCCTGGACGCCCGTCGCGATCAGCTCGATCTGATGGCGAAGGTGCTGCTTGAGCGCGAGACCGTCGAAGGCGACGCCGTGAACGCCCTGCTCGACAACGAGTGGGATGCCTACCTTGAGCGCGAGGGCGATATCCTGGCGGCCAAGGAGGAGCGCAACGCCAAGGCGGCCGGCATGCCGACCAAGAAGCGTGCGCCTCGCATGAGCGAGGAGGAACTTGCGGCAGATGCCGCGGCTTTTGCGCAGGCGGCCATGCAGGAGGATGCCGAAGTGGCATCCGACGCTGACGATGACCATGCCGTCGTCGATGCCGATGCCGATGCCGACACCGACAAATAGTCTTTGTGGCGAAAGCCTCCGCGGGGAAACCTGCGGAGGCTTTTTCTTTTGAGCGATATGGGGCCGTCTGTTGATTGGGGACAGACTTAAATGAGCGTTTTCACGCATTTAAGTCTGTCCCCAATCAACATTGCTGCGGCACTTTGCTCGGCTAAAGCGTACAATAGCGCCTATGCGAAAGGGGAACAGATGATCAACGAAACTATGTATGCTCGCGGTGCGGAAAGCTCCATCATCCGTGAGATTTTTAGCTATGGCCTTGAGCGCAAGGCGCAGATCGGTGCGGAAAACGTATTCGATTTTTCGCTGGGCAATCCGAGCGTTCCAGCGCCCGCTGCCGTGGCTGAGTCGATTAAGAAGGCCCTGGAGCTGCCGAGCGACCAGCTGCACGGCTACACGCCCGCACCGGGCCTGCCGCAATGTCGTGCCGCTGTGGCCGAATCGCTCAACCGCCGCTTTGGCACGAGCTATGAGGGCAAAGACGTCTTTATGACGGTGGGTGCCGCGGCTTCGCTCACCTGCACGCTCAACGCCGTTACGAACCCGGGCGACGAGGTTATTGTTATCGCCCCGTACTTTCCGGAGTATCGCGTTTGGATTGAGAAGGCCGGCTGTACGTGTGTTGAGGCGCTCGCCGATGAAGATACGTTCCAGCTGAGCGTGGACAACGTGCTCAAGGCGATCAGCGATAAGACGGCGGCCGTCATCATCGACTCTCCCAACAATCCGACCGGTGCCGTATATACATGCGACACGCTGACGCGACTGGCCAACGTTCTGCGCGAGGCCAACGCTCAGCGCGATCCCGAGAATCCGATTATGCTCATCTCGGATGAGCCGTACCGCGAAATCGTGTACGGTGCCGAGGTGCCTTGGGTGCCCTCGATTTACGAGCACACCATCGTGTGCTACTCGTATTCCAAGTCGCTGTCGCTGCCGGGTGAGCGCGTGGGGTGGATCTTGGTTCCCAACACCAATCCGCAGGCCGCCCGTCTGATGCCGGCTGTTGCGGGTGCTGCCCGTACGCTGGGCTTCGTGTGCGCGCCGGCGCTCTTTCAGCGCGTAATTATCGACTGCATCGATGAGCCGAGTGACGTTGAGGCCTATGCACGTAACCGCACCGCGCTTACCGACGCACTAGCGGAGTATGGCTACACCTATGTTGAGCCGGATGGCGCGTTCTACCTATGGGTGAAAGCGTTGGAGCCCGATGCGAATGCGTTTTGCGAGCGCGCAAAGAAGTATGAGTTGCTTGCGGTTCCCTCGGACAGCTTTGGTATGCCGGGTTGGTTCCGCCTGGGCTATTGCGTGAGTTACGAAACGATTGTCAATTCGCTACCCGCTTGGAAACAGTTGGCGGACGAGTATCGTTAAGAGTAAAGCGCTCTGCCTACAATGTTTTACGTGAAACGGGGTTTGGTGTTAAGCCGGACCCCGTTGTCATGGACGTTGTGTCTTTGGGATGGAGTGGTTTTACGACTATCGAAGGCTATGCGTACAATGAATATAAGCGACGGCCGTGCCAGATAAGGAGACCTGATGCCCTACCTGCTTTCTTGTGACATTCATACCCATACGATGTTCTCTGCGCATGCATATTCGACCATTGAGGAGAATGTGTACTGGGCGGCAGAGCGTGGTCTGCAGGTGCTCGGATCTGCCGACCATTTGAGCTCTATGGTTACGGCTTGCCCCAATGACCTGCGCAGTTACCAGTTCTTTATCAACCAGGATATCTGGCCGCGCATTTGGAGCGGCGTGCTGGTGCTGCGTGGTGCCGAGGCCGATATCGTTTCGCTGGACGGAAGCCTGTTTGGCGAGGACACTCCTGTCACGCTCGATATCGCCGGCGATTCGTACAGCCGTCAGCATTCACTGTTCGATTTGGTTACGCGTAATTTGGATTATTTGGTTGCAAGCGTGCATAATCCGCAGATTGCTGAGGGCGCGACGCTGGCCCAGACGACCGAGATGTATATCAATGCCCTGGAGCACCCCAAGGTGTTCATGCTGGGTCACACGGGGCGTTCGGGCGTGCCGTTCGATATCGACGAGGTGCTGTTGGCAGCTAAGGCCAAGCACAAGATTATCGAGATCAACAACCATAGTCTTGAACACGGTGTCGACACTGAGCATTGGGCCGTATGCCGCAAGATTGCCGAGCGCTGCGCCGAGCTGGGCGTGGGCATTGGCGTTTCGACCGATGCGCACATTGGCATGGCAATTGGTAAGCTCGATTACGCTCGCAAGATGCTCGACGAGATTCACTTCCCGTTGGATCTGATCGTGACGCGCGATCGCGAGACGCTGCTGCGCGAGATGGCGGCAGCCGGCGTGTGCGATCTGCGCAATGGGATGTAGCGGAATTTATAAACCAAGCGAAAGGGGGCGGCCCAGACGGGTCGCCCCCTTTCTTGTCCCAAAAATCTACTGAGGTTGGTTAGCGGCGTTCGAGGACCGCTACGGTTTCGGTGTGGTCGGTATGGGGGAACATATCGACGGGCGTGATCTTGAGCAGGCGATAGCCTCCGTCGAGGAGCTGGTGCAGGTCGCGCTCTTGGGTCACGGGGTTGCAGCTGATATAGGTGATGCGGCGCGGCTTAAGTGCGCAGGCAGCTTCGAGGAACTCGGGCGTGGAGCCGGCGCGCGGCGGGTCGATGGAAAGAACGTCGACGCGTTCGTTGCTGTCGGCGGCATCCAGGATGTAGTCGGTGGCGTCGTCGGCCATAAACCAAGCGCTGCGGGTGAGGCCGTTGAGCTCGGCATTGCGACGTGCGTCGGCAATGCCCGCCGGGTTGCGCTCAACGCCGAGCAGCATAATGCCGATACCCTTGTTCTGGGCATCTTTAGCTGTGCACAGGCCGATGGTTCCGCTACCGCAATAGGCATCCATGAGTACGTCGCCCTGCTGCAGGTCCATGCCGTCAATCGCGAGCTGATAGAGCAGCTCGGTCTGCTGCGGGTTGGTCTGGTAGAACGCGGTGGGGGAGATATCGAACTCGCAGCCGAGCAGCTGGTCGCGCATGCACTCGGCGCCATATACAATGCGGGTTTCCTCGCCGAGGATGGCGTTGCCGGGACGTCCGTTGATGTTTTGGGCGACGGTGACGATGTGCGGATTGAGTGCGGCGACAGCCTCAAAGAACTCCTGCGCATGCGGCAAGTCGCGCTGAGCGGTCACGAGCGTGACCATGATCTGGTCGGTGCGCCAGCCGCAGCGGACGACGGCATAGCGAAGTAAACCAAGATGCTTGTCCTCATTAAAGGCGGGAATATGCAGCCGCTCAGCTTCGCGTGCGATGCCGTTGAGAATCTGACGGGCGCCCGGTGCCTCGACGGGGCATTCGGGTACGGCAACGATCTTGTGCGTGCCGCGCTCAAAGAAACCGCAACGGACGGCGCCCTCCTTACCGGGAGCAAAGGGAGTGGTAGCCTTATGACGAAAGCCACGCGGCGCAGGATATTTGCCCGGGTCGCCCAGGGTGACACCCATGCCACGAATAGGATCTACAGCAATGCCCTCACGCTCACAAAGCGAAGCAAAAAGCTCCTCCATAGCAGCCTGCTTGGTCGCCAACTGCTTTTTATAAGGACGATTGAGCGCCGTGCACCCCCCGCAAGCTTTCATGATGGAACAAGGAGACTTAGGATCAACGGCCTTGCGCGCAGACGGAACCGGATTCTTATACGGGCGCTTGGAGCGAGTCTGAGATGCCTTATCCTCGCTCCGACGAGAGCCGGGACGCTTGGCCTTAGCCTTGCCCTTAGCCGACTTACCCTTCGCATTCAGAGACGACTTGGATTTCTTAGAAGATTTTTTCTCCCCCGACCCCTCAGCCGCCTCGATCAAAGCACGACGAGCCTTACGCTCCGCACGAGATTCTGCCATCAATAACTCCACTAATTCATGAATTAAAGCTGCAAGTATTGTACCGTGCCAAGCCAGCAGACGATATGCAAGCGGTTTATTCGTGTCAGTGATAAGCCCAACGACGGTTGACCGCCGCGTGAGGGGTGTGGGGGGTTAAGTTTATCGCGAGTTCCGCACGAACAGGAGGCCACTTAATGTGGCCTCCGTCGTGAGCAGGACTGTAGAGCAGGAAACTTAACCCCCACACCCCTCACGCGGCGGGCAAACTCGCCTTGTACTCCATCTCACTAAAGTGTATGATTCTGAACGTTACATGACTCACTTTACTTAACTAAAGTGCCATCAAGGGGGAATACCATGAATACCGATATGTCTCGTCGTCAGTTTGTTAGTCTAGCCGGTTCGCTCGCTACGGTTCTAGGCCTTGGCCTGGTAGGCTGCGGTGGTGGTGCCGGTAAGGGTTCCGCTGCTGGCTCTGCCGCGGCCAAGGATGTGAAGGGCGCTGCGGAGTCCAAGAAGCTCGTGGTGGGCTTTGATAAGTCCTATCCTCCGTACGGTTTTGTGGGCGACGATGGCGAGTACACCGGCTTTGATCTCGATCTTGCCAAGGCTGTTGCCGATAAGCAGGGCTGGGAGGTCAAATACGAGGCCATCGATTGGGATGCCAAGGACACGCTGCTCAACTCTGGCGCCATCAACTGCATCTGGAACGGCTTTACCATGGAGGGCCGTGAGGACGACTACACGTTCTCCGAGCCGTACATGCTCAACGAGCAGGTGCTGGTGGTCAAGAAGGATGCGGGCATCAAGGGCTGGGACGATCTTGCCGGCAAGACTGTGATTACCCAGACTGATTCCGCTGCGCAGGACGTGCTTGAGGGTGACCAGAAGGATCTGGCGGCGACGTTTGCCACGCTCGACACGATCGGCGAGTACAACACGGCCTTTATGCAGCTCGAGAGCGGCGCGGTCGATGCCGTGGCTTGCGACCTTTCGATTGCCCAGTATCAGCTTGCCGCCAAGCCCGATGCTTATACGCAGCTTGATGAGCCGCTGTCCAGCGAGCACTACGCCGTCGGCTTTAAGAAGGGCGACACCAAGTCGGCCGACGCCGTGACCGAGTCGCTCAAGGCGCTCTACGAGGACGGCACGGTTAAGGACCTGTGCGACAAGTACGCAGATTACGGTCTATCCTTCGACAACTGGGTTTTGAAATAGCGGCTTTCCCAGGCACCCGATTTTGCCGTTCAAACCGTCGCTTGCGTACATTTAGTACGCGGCGCTCCTCTTTCACGGCAAACTCGAGCACCTGGAAAACCCGCTTTAGCATTGGGTTTTGCTGTTCTGTTGTCGCGAAAGAGAGCTTAGGTTGTCTATTCAGGTCATGATGCAGATGCTTGGCCAGGGATTCTTGGTCAGTTTGCAGTTGTTTGTGCTGACGCTGCTGGGGTCGATTCCGCTGGGAATCCCCGTGGCGTTTATGCGCATGAGCAAAATCGCGCCGCTTCGCTGGATTGCGCGCATCTATATCTCGGTCATGCGCGGCACGCCGCTCATGCTGCAGATGTTTGCCATCTACTTTGCCCCGTACTACGTGTTTGGCATTTCGCTCACGCCCGATTCCAAGTGGACGGCGTGCGTCGTAGCGTTCATCATCAACTACGCCGGTTACTTTGCCGAGATCTATCGCTCGGGCCTGCAGTCCATTCCGCGCGGTCAATACGAGGCAGCCGAGGTGCTGGGCTATTCGCGCATGCAGACGTTTCTGTATATCGTGATGCCGCAGGTCGCCAAGCGTATTCTGCCGGCGATGGGCAACGAGATCATCACGCTGGTCAAGGACACGTCGCTGGCGTTTGCCATTGGCGTGGGTGAGATGTTCTCGACGGCCAAGGCGCTGGTCGCCTCGCAGGTGAGCATGGTGCCGTTTGCGATCGCGGCGCTGATCTACTGGATCTTTAACTTTGTGGTCGAGATGCTGCTGGGCGCCGCCGAAAAGAAGCTGGACTATTATCATGACTAACTCAGTGATGAAAATCGAAAGCGCGCGCAAGGCGTTTGGCGGCAATGAGGTGCTCAAGGATATCTCGCTTGAGGTGAAGCGTGGCGAGGTCGTGGCGATTATCGGACCTTCGGGTGGCGGCAAGTCCACGCTGCTGCGGTGTGCCACGCTGCTCGAGACACTCGACGGAGGCTCGCTCTCGTTTGGAGACCTTGCCGTTGCGACGGATGCGGGTTCGGGCGCGGTCTATGCGAAGGGCGATGTGCCCAAGCAAGCGCGCTCGCGGTTTGGCCTGGTGTTTCAGAACTACAATCTGTTCCCACACTATACCGTGATGAAAAACATCATCGATGCGCCGATTCGTGTGCTTAAGCGTCCGCGCGAGCAGGCGGAAGCCCGCGCTCACGAGCTGATTGCGCAAATGGGGCTGACGGGCAACGAGAACAAGGTGCCGTGTGAGCTTTCGGGCGGTCAGCAGCAGCGCGTGAGTATTGCCCGCGCCCTAGCGCTCGATCCGGAAATCTTATTCTTTGACGAGCCGACCTCGGCGCTCGATCCCGAGCTGACGGCCGAGGTGCTGCGTGTCATTAAAGACCTTGCCGCGCAGAATATGACGATGGTGATCGTGACCCACGCAATGCAGTTTGCGCGCGATGTTGCCGACCGCGTGGTCTTTATGGATGGCGGCCGTATTGTCGAGGAGGGGCCTGCCGATCAGGTTATCGGCCATCCGCACGAGCAGCGCACGCGTGAGTTCTTGAGCCGTATCGAGGGGTAGGCTCAGGTATTTACTCAACTATTAATTGAGGCAAAGCCGCCGCAGGTCTTACGGTCTGTGGCGGCTTTTTGTTTGCATCGACGGGGTTCAATAATCTCCTCACAAGCTTGTCTCTTCCTCTCGCCGCCTGTATTCATACGTGCGCCGAAAGGTATGCATGGACAGCCGCCCGTGAGGGTAGGGTGGTGGCATAGGACATTTGGAGGGTGAGTCGGCTCGGCTGCCGACCATGCTGCTCCCGGGATGGCACCGACCGCGAACTCTCCCCGTTGGCGTCGCGCATTGCGCGCGGCCCTGCAAGGAGGTCATCATGGGTGCTCCCAAGACCGGCAACGTAAGGAACGTGGTGCTCGTAGGCCAAGGCGGGGTGGGCAAGACTTCACTCGCCGAAGCCATGCTCCACCTTTCCGGCAAGACCGCCCGCCTGGGCGGCCACGACGGCACCAAGCCCACGCTCGACTATGACCCCGAAGAGGTCAAGCGTGCATTTTCCATCTCGACGACCATTGCGCCGATCGACTGGAAGGGCGCACGCATCAATGTGCTCGATGCCCCGTGCTACCCCGATTTTATCGGCGACGCCTTTGCCGCGATGAGCGTCTGCGAGACGGCTCTGTTTGTGGTCGACGCCGAGGCCGGCCCGCAGCCTACGACGGTTAAGCTCTGGTATGCCGCCGAGGACCTGCGCTTGGCGCGTGCGGTGTTCGTAAACCGCCTGTCGCGCTCCGAGGCCAGCTTTGCGACCACGATGGACCTGCTGCAGGAGCGCTTTGGCACGCGACTGGGCGCCGTGACCCTTCCCTGGGGCGAGGGCGAGGGCTTTGACGGCATTATCGACCTGGTGCGCATGAAGGCGCGCCATTGCAACGGCGCCGAAGCCGTTGAGTCGGAGATTCCCGAGGAGTATCGTGCCCAGGCCGAGGAGGCCCATGACCATCTGTGCGAGCTGGTGGCCGAGGCTGACGACGAACTGATGATGAAGTACTTGGAAGGCGAGGAGACGCTGACGCAGGAGGAACTTGAAGGCCTGCTGTCGAAGGCGATCGCCGAGCGCATCTTTGTGCCGGTCTTTGCGGGCGATTGCATTAAGGAGCAGGGCGTCAACTCGCTGATGGACGACATCGCAACGTACTTCCCGGCGCCGACGGACTACGGCGAGATGCCGCTCATCGACGGTGATTCGCTCAAGATCTCGAGTGACGATGACCGCCCGGTGGCGTTTGTGTTTAAGACCCTGGCCGATCCGCAGCAGGGTCGCATCAGCTTTATCAAGGTGCTGACGGGTACGCTTGAGCCGGGTCTTGAGCTGATCAACGCGCGTACCCGCAAGGGCGAGCGTCTGGCTCACCTGTATGTGATGTGCGGCCGCGACATGACCGAGGTCGGTCACGCCTGTGCCGGCGACATTATCGTGGCACCCAAGCTGGCGGCCGAGACGGGCGATACGCTCTCGATTACCGGCAAGGTCGAGGCTGCGGCGTTTAAGTTCCCCAACTCGCAGTACCGCATTGCCATCGAGGCCGAGAATCGCGGCGACGAAGAGAAGCTCTACACGTTTATCGAGAAGGCTTGCAAGGCCGATCCGACCATGAGCATCGACCGCGACGAGGAGACGGGCCAGACTATCATCTCCGCCGTGGGTGAGGCGCAGGTTTCGGTGCTGCTCAACCGTTTGGAGGACCGTACCAAGGTTGTGGCAAAGAGCGTGCCGATCCGCATTCCGTATCGCGAGACCATCCGCCGCACGGCAAGCGCCCAGGGTCGCCACAAGAAGCAGACCGGCGGCGCCGGCCAGTACGGCGACTGCTGGCTGCGCATCGAGCCCAACCCGGGCGCGGGCTACGAGTTTGTCGACGAGGTCGTGGGCGGCCACATCCCGCGCGGCTTCATCCCCGCGATCGACAAGGGCGTGCAGGAGACCATGCGCGAGGGCGTGCTCGCCGGCTATCCGATGATCGACGTCAAGTGCGCCGTCTACGAGGGCTCCTATCACCCCGTCGACTCCAACGAGATGGCGTTCAAGACCGCCGCGCGCATCGGCTTCCAGAAGGCCGTCGCCCAGGCCGAGCCCGTGCTGCTCGAGCCGATGGCGCATCTGCGCATCACCGTTCCGGAGAGCTACGCCGGCTCCGTGATGGGCGACGTCTCCGCGAGTCGCGGCCGCGTCGAGGGCATGGAGGCCGGGACCGGCGCCGCCGCCGGCGAGACCACGGTCGTGGCGACCATCCCGTACGCCGAGGTCACCGACTACGCCACGCGCCTGCGCTCGCTCTCGCGCGGCACCGGCGAGTTTGAGATGGAGATCAGCGGCTACGAGCAGGTTCCGCACGACATCCAGCAGCGCCTGGCCGACGACTACGCTGCCCGTCGCGCCGCCGGCGAGAAGTAGGTCAAAAGGGGACAGTCCCCTTTTGACTCATCGTGACCCCCCACGCGGGCGGTCGGCCTTTTGGGTCGACCGCCCGTTTTTCCCGCGCCGTCGGGGTAGAATGCTGCCAGCCGGATGTCACATTCACCGCAAGGAGGCCCCATGCTTTCCGCTGTTCAGATCAAGCCGGACGTCTACTGGGTCGGCGCGCTCGACTGGAACGAGCGAGAGTTCCACGGCTACACGACCGAGGCCGGCATCACCTATAACGCCTACCTCATCATGGACGAGAAGGTCACGCTCATCGACACGGCCAAGTCCACCTTCGCCGACGAGCTGATCGAGCGCATCTCCTCGGTGGTCGACCCGTCCAGGATTGACGTCCTTATCGCCAATCACGTGGAGATGGACCACTCGGGCAGCACGGCGGCGATCAAGCGCCTGGCGCCCGACTGCCAGATCTACTGCTCCGCCCCGCAGGGCGTCAAGAACATGACGGCGCACTTTGGCGACCTGGGCTACAACGGCGTCAAGACCGGCGACACCCTCTGCATCGGCAAGCGCACGCTGGCGTTTGTTCAGACCCCGATGGTCCACTGGCCCGACAACATGGTCACCTACGACGCCTACGACAAGATCCTCTTCTCCAACGACGCCTTTGGCCAGCACTTTGCCAGCTCCGCGCGCTTTGACGACGAGAACGACCTGTGCGAGGTCATGCACCAGGCGCACAAGTACTACGCCAACATCGTCCAGCCGTATCGCACGCAGGCCGCGGCGGCCGTGAAGGCGGTGCGCGGGCTCGGCCCGGATGCGCTCGACATGATCGCGCCGGCGCACGGCGTGATCTGGCGCAGCCACGTGGAGGACATTCTCGGCGCGTACGAGGGCTTCGTCTCCGGTGAGGTCGCCGAGCGCGCCCTCGTGGTCTACGACTCGATGTGGCACTCGACCGAGAAGATCGCCCGCGCGCTCGTGGACGGGTTCCTTGCCGCCGGCGTTTCCGCGCGCCTCATGGACCTCAAGGAGAACCACATCTCCAACGTCATGGACGCGTTCATGGACAGCAGGTACGTCTGCGTGGGCTCGCCGACGCTCAACAGCCAGATGCTGCCGACCGTTGCCAGCTTCCTCACGTACATGAAGGGTCTCTCGCCCAAGAACGACAACCGCGTTGGCCTGGCGTTTGGCTCCTACGGCTGGGCGCCCGCTGGTCCCAAGAACGTTGCCGCCGAGCTGGAGGCCGCGGGGTTTGCGATGCCGGTCGAGACGCTGGCGGTCAACTGGATTCCCAGCGAGGACCAGCTCAGCGCCGCCAAGGACGCAGTCAGGGGGCTCATGGCGTAGCGCGCCTGTCGCACCTGTCCAGAGCGGGAAGGGCCGTCTGCAAGGACGGCCCTTTTTTGTGTAGAATATAACGTACTAACTTAATTACATTAGTGAAAGGATGGTACTATGAAATCGCTGCGCATAGGGTTTGAATCGGCGCTCTCCTTCTGGCGTACCGTCCGTCTCGCGGACCATCCCATCTGGACCGGGGAGCCCGAGGGAAGGGTCTACGGCACACGAGAGCTCGCCCTCGGCGAGCAGGTGGAGAGGGCTCGCAATCTATGCGCCGCTGACGGCCCGCTCGACGTCGTTGTTCCCGACGTGTCGTCTCGCCTCGGGCGGCGCGGAGACGTCCGCAGCAGGGTCTGGGCGGGGCCGCTTCTTGAGCGGCACCTGCTCTTGGTGGGGGACGGTATCTCAGTCTGCCGGCCGGTGGTGGTGTTTGTCCAGCTGGCGACCTTGATGGACGATATCTCGCTCGCTGAGGTTGGCTACGAGCTGGTGGGCAACTACGCGCTGGCGAAGGATTCGCGCCGCGGCTTTGAGAGCGATGCGGAGCCGCTCGCGACGATGGAGGAGCTGCGCGCCTATGCGAGCGCCGCCCGTGCCCTCGGCGTGCGCGGGGCCGCGCGGGCCGTCAGGGCCCTCGGGCTCATGGCCGACAACTCGAACTCCCCGAAGGAGAGCTGCGTCGGGATCCTGCTGGCGCTGCCTCGGGTGCGCGGCGGCGCCGGAGTGCCGGGGTTTAGGATGAACGTGACGATCCGACTTCCGGAGGAGCTTACCGACACGCTGGGGCAGAGGACCATCGTCCCGGATTTCTCATGGCCCAACGGCACGGTTGGTGAGTACGACAGCGACCAGGAGCACCTCTCTCCGGCGGCCCGCGCTCGCGACGAGCGCAAGCGGCGGGCGTTCAGGTCTGTGGGCATGGACTGCATAACCATGACGAAGGGGACCTTTCGTAGCAACGCAGAGCTCAACCTGCTCGTCAGCGACCTCGAGGGCAGTCTCCGCCTGCAGCGGAGGCCCCCGACAGCACGCATTCTCGAGGCGAGGGCCAGGCTTCGGGAGCGCCTCTTTGGGCCGGAGTCGGAGGAGGCCGCCCTTGAGGCGCTGCATGGCAAGAAGGGGTGACATCGCCGCTGCAAAATGACCGCTTGTGTGATGAATTGGCTCGGCATTCACCAAAACGTGCCTTCGTGTGATAAGAAATCCGCCCCTGAGTCGAAAATGATTCGAAAGTTGATTTACTCAACTGGGAGAACGTGGCGCAGCTCGGGCGGGAGGTGCCAAAAGTCCGAAAAAGACATCACACGAGGGAGGGTTTTGCTTCGCGGGAGGGCGTTTTATCACACGAAGGCACGTTTTGCGGGCACGTGCCGCGCGCGCCCGTGTCACAGACCAAGACGCTGACTCATGCGCCTAGATGGTCAACCTGCTAGAATCTACCCATTGTGCCAGCGCCGTCATCGTTTATGTCGCGACACGCATCTGTCATCCGACCAAGGAGGTTGCGCACGAGCGCATGGACGTAGCGATATCCATTGTGGTCACGTTCCTGCTCACCCTGGCTAATGGCTACTTCTCGATGTCCGAGCTAGCGGTGGTGAGCGCCAAGAGAGCCGTTCTCGAACCGGAGGCGGAGGAGGGTGACCGCAAGGCGCGCGCCGCCCTTGATCTGGGGTCCAACTCCGAGCAGTTTCTCGCCACCATCCAGGTTGCCATCACGCTCGTGGGCTTTGCGTCCTCGGCCTTTGCGAGCACCAGCCTCTCCGATCCGCTGGGCAGCTGGTTCATGAGCCTCGGCATGCATGCGAGCATCGCCACCCCGCTTGCTCCCATCCTCATCACGCTCGCGGTCTCGTACCTCTCCATCGTCGTCGGCGAGCTCGTGCCCAAGCGCATCGCGCTCTCCGACGCGGAGCGCATGGCCAAGTCGGTCTCCGGGCCCATTCGCGGCTTCATGCACATCGCGCGCCCGCTGGTCTGGCTCACGGCCAAGTCCGCCAACGGCATCTCGGCGCTGCTTGGCATCAAGTCGGCCGACGAGCGCGACAGCGTCTCCGAGGAGGAGATCAAGTACATGGTGGCAGACGCCGACGAGCTCTCCGACCAGGAGAAGTCCATGATCCACGAGGTCATCGAGCTCGGCGACACCATCGCCCGCGAGGTCATGATTCCGCGCGTGGACATGACCGCCGTCGAGGACACCGCCACCCTCTCCGAGGTCCTCGCCATCATGCGCCGCACCGGCTACTCGCGCATTCCCGTCTACCACGAGTCCGTCGATCGCGTCGTGGGCATTGCGCACATCAAGGACATCATCAGCCCGATCCTCGACGAGGGCCGCGCTGACGACCCCGTCGCCCGCCACGCCCGCTCCGCAGACTTCGTGCCCGACACCAAGGACATCATCCCCCTGCTGTCCGAGATGCAGTCCAGCCACGACCAGATGGTCATCGTCGTGGACGAGTACGGCGGCACCGCCGGTGTCATTACGATCGAGGACATCGTCGAGGAGGTCGTCGGGGAGATCGAGGACGAGTTTGATCCCGACAACAAGTACCTCACCCAGCTCTCCGAGCGCGAGTGGCTCGTGGACGGGCGCTTCTCCATCGACGACGCCATCGAGCTCGGCTGGCCCGTCGAGGACTCCGAGGAGTTCGAGACCATCGCCGGCTTCGTCCTCGACCAGGCCGACAAACTTCCTCATCCCGGCGACGTCTTCGTCAAGGATGGGTATCAGTTCCGTGTGCAGTCCATGCGCGGCCGTCGCCTCTCGATGCTGCGCGTCATCGCCCCCGAGCCGCCCGCGGACGACGCCGAGGGCGACGCTGGCGGAGAGAAGGAGCCGACCCCGGCGAAGGAGTAGGCCCGCGCGGCGAGTTTCACTACAATGAGGGAAAGGCAGTGCCCGCCCGCGGGCCGCGAATGAGAGGGAGCCGCCATGGCTCAGCTGTTCGATTTCAAGAAGGTCTCCGTCGGCCCGCGCAGTCTCGTCGCCACCGTCGAGCTCGCGCCGAGCGCCCCGGTCATGACGAGCGAGGACCCGGCGGCGACAGACCTCGTCCTCGACCTCATGCCCGCCCTGCGCGACCATGTCTGCCTCGGAGATGCCGCGCCGACCTTTGGCGAGGTCGCGCATGACACCGAGCTCGCCCACCTGCTCGAGCACGTGACCGTCGAGCTGCTCGCCCAGACCGACATCGCCGGGGACATCGCCTGCGGCCAGACCGCCGCCGTTGCCGAGCGCGCATACGAGATCACCCTCGGCTGCCCCGATGACGTGCTCGTCGCGGGGGCGCTGTCGAGCGCCGCGTGGATCCTGCAGTGGGCCTACTCTGGCGGCGGGGACCCGCGTCCCGACGTGAGCGCCATCGTGGGCGGTCTCGTCGCCCTGGTCGAGAGCGTCTCCGACCAGGTTCCGGCCGACGCGGACGCGGGCGCAGACGCCGTCGAGCCCGTGCCCGAGGCCGAGCCGGAGCCCGAGGCCGTCACCACTGCCGCCCCGGACCCGCAGG
>CABSDO010000028.1 GCA_902476475.1 uncultured Collinsella sp.
CTCGTCCAACGTGGGCTTTGTCTTGGTGGGGCGCAAAATCGGTGCAGATGACTTGGCCGCCTATGTGGATAAGTGGGGCATCGGTCACAGTTCGGGCGTCGATTTTCCGGGTGAAAGCCTGGGCATCGTCAAGGAACGAGACCAGTACGATGGCGCCACGCTGGGCTCGATGAGCTTTGGCCAGGCGCTGTCTGTCTCACCGATTGAGATCGCACGTGCCGTGGGCGGTATCGCCAACGGCGGTGTGATGATGACCCCGCACTTCTATAAGTCAAGCAAGGGCGACGAGAAGGACTGGGGCGAAGGCGAGCGTGCGATTTCTGAGGATGCCGCCTCCCAGGTGACATCGTGCATGCAGACGGTCGTGTCCGAGGGTACGGGCGTGGGCGGTGCCGTGGACGGCTATGACGTGGCGGGCAAGACCGGTACGGCGGAGCGCGCGGACGAAAATGGCGGCTATCTCAAGGAGAACTATATGTCTTCCTTCATGGGCTTTGCCCCGGCTCAGTCGCCCAAGGTGCTGTGCTACATCACGCTCGACGGCACGCCGAGCGGCTCGGATGCCGCCGCGGTTCCGTTTCAGAGCATTATGGCCAACGCGCTCGATGTTTTGGGTATCCCGCGCACCAAGTAGGGGGTTGTCCTATTTGGTACGTTCATTGTTTAAACTAGAGGGTGTTCACACGCCCTGCACCACGCATGAGTGGCGCTGGGATACAATACGCCGGTAGCATTATTAGGTTTATGGGGGAGCTGCAATGATAGAGATCGCCGTCAACAACCTCGCGGCCGCAACAGGGGCCCGAACCGTGACGGAGCAGACCGATCGAGTTTGTCGCGGGTGCGTTATCGACTCGCGTCAGGTTGAGGAAGGGACGATTTTTGTCGCCTTCCCGGGCGAAAAGGTCGACGGAAACGATTTTGCTCCTCGGGCTATCGAGTCGGGTGCCGGCGCGGTCGTGCTTACCCGCGAGCCCGATGACGACTTGCTTTCACTTGCCCAGGACAAGGACTGCGCCGTCCTGCTGACGGATGATCCAGAGGAATTTTTGCTGCGCCTGGCGCATGCCTATCGCACGCAGCTTGGCTGTCTGGTCATTGGTATTACCGGCTCGATCGGCAAGACCACGACCAAGGATGTGCTCGCCGCGGTGCTTTCCAAGCGCTATCGCGTCTGGGCTACCAAGGGCAATTTCAACAATTTGATCGGCATGCCACTCACGGTGCTCTCTGCTCCAGCTGATACTGAGGTCTTGGTGCTCGAGATGGGCATGAACCATTTCCACGAGATCGAGCGCCTGTCCTGTTCCGCCAATCCAAATCTCGCCATCGTGACCAAGATCGGCACCTCGCATATCGGCATTTTGGGCAGCCGTGAGAATATCGCGCGTGCCAAGTCCGAGATCGTCCAGGGCATGCGTGCCGCCGATGACTTCTCTCCACTGCTTGTGCTTGGCGGCGAGGACGACTTTACCCCGTTCATTCGCGATACGTTTGCCGCGCCCGCGGGCGTTGATGTGATGCTCGCCGGCGTTTCGGATGATGATGAGGTCTGCGCGCGCGACATTCGCGTCGACGAAGAGGGCCGTCCGGTCTTTACGCTCGATTTTGGCGCGGGCGAGCGCATCGAGACCATGCTTGCCATTCCCGGCGCACAGTCTGTCCCCAATGCCGTAAAGGCAGCGGCAGTCGGCATTCGCCTGGGCGTGACGCCGGAACAGATCGATGCCGCCTTTAGGGGGCTGACGATCACCGGTCATCGCCAGGAGATCAAGCGCGCCGCCAGCGGTGCGCGCATCATCGATGACTCCTATAACGCCAGTGCCGAGTCTATGGCTGCCGGTCTCGATCTGCTGTGCTCGCTTATCTGCGACGGCTCGCGCATGGCGATCTTGGGCGAGATGGGCGAGATGGGCGACGAGGCCGCGCGCATGCACGAGCTTGTGGGCGCCTATGCCGCGGCTAAGAAGCTCGATATGCTGGCGTGCGTGGGCGGTGAGCTCGCTGCCCTCATGGCCGAGTCCGCTCGCATGATGGGTATGGACGAGGACCGTATCCAGGTGTTCGCCGATTATCAGCAGGTGCTCGACCGTATGGGCGTCGCACTCGAAAAGGACGACGTCGTACTGGTTAAGGGTTCCCGTTTTGTTGAGCTCGATCGCTTTGTGGAAGGTGTGTGCTAGTTCATGTTCGGCAATCCTTCGTATCCTACGTACCAGGCCTTTTTGGGATTGGGCATCGCCGCTATCATCGCGATGCTGCTCATGCCGTGGTGGATTAAGCTCCTGAAGGTCGAGGGTATCGGCCAGCAGGTTCGTGCCGATGGCCCCAAGCGCCACCTGATTAAGCAGGGCACGCCCACCATGGGTGGCGTCATCATCCTGGTCGCCGTTTCGCTGACGTGCCTGTTGATGGGCAAGCTCACCACCGAGCTCGTGCTTGTGCTGCTCGCCACGCTGGCGACTGGCGTTCTTGGTCTCATCGATGACCTGACTTCTGTCACGCACGGCCGTTCGCTCGGCCTGACGCCTCACGCCAAGATGATCGGCCTGACCATCATCTGCGTTACCTTTACCGTTCTTGCCGTTAACTGGTGCGGCGTTGCCCCCGAGATTCGTTTCCCTGGCGGCCTGGCTATTGACCTGGGTGTGCTTTCAACCACCATCTGTGGCTTCTCGTTTCCGTGGCTCTACATTGTTTTTTGCTGGCTCATGATCGCCGGTCTTTCTAACGCCGTGAACCTGACCGATGGCCTGGACGGCCTTGCTGGCGGTACCTCCATGATCGCCATGCTCGCGATGGCCGCAATGGCGTTTTTGCATGGCGACGTGAACCTGTCTATCTTTTGCACCGCATGCGCCGGCGCTTGCCTGGGCTTCCTTTGGTTCAACTGCTATCCGGCGAGTATTTTTATGGGTGATACCGGCTCTCTTGCCTTGGGCGCAGCATTTGCCTGCACGTCCATCATGACCAACACCGAGGTCGTCTCGCTCATCATCGGTGGCCTGTTTATCGTCGAGACCCTCTCGGTCATGATTCAGGTCGTCTACTTCCACTTTACGCATAAGCGCGTCTTCCTTATGGCGCCCATTCATCATCATTTCGAAAAGAAGGGCTGGGCCGAGACCAAGGTTGTCATTCGCTTTTGGATTGTCGCCGCGGCATTTGGTGCCCTGGGCCTTGCTTTGTTCTTCCAGTTGGGATAGTGGTTTTTCATGCCTCTTGCAGATTCCTTTAGCCTGCTTGTTTTGGGTCAGGGTAAATCTGGCCTTGATGTCGCGCGTTGGGCACTTGCTCACCACGAGCGCGTGAGCGCCGTCACCGTTTATGGCGGCGGTACCTCCGAGCCCAATGACGCCACGCGTGCGCTCGAGGCTATGGGCGCGTCGTTTGTCTATGGCACCGAGCAGGTAGAGGGAGCCTACGACGTATGCGTGACATGCCCGGGCATCTCGGAGTTCTCGGCATTCTTTAAGGCTGGCCGCGATCATGCTGCCCAGGTCATGGGCGAGCCCGAGTTTGCCTACCGCCTGTCGCCCGACAATTGGATCGCCATCACGGGCACCAACGGCAAGACGACCACCACGTCGCTGACCGACTACCTGCTTAAGGCAGCGGGCGAGGCGAGCGTTGCTGTCGGCAACATCGGTGAGCCTCCGGTGAACGAGATCGATGGCCGCGCGCATAACGAGTGGTTTGTAGCGGAGCTTTCGAGCTATCAGATTGCAACGACCCAGGAGCTTCACCCTCGTGTGGCGGTGCTGCTCAACATTACCCCCGACCATCTGGGCTGGCACAAGAGCCATAAGAACTATGCGCTCGCTAAGATTAAGCTCTTCGAGAACATGGTTGACGATGATCTTGTGGTTATCGACGTCGAGGACGCCGGCATCCATGAGTTCGATGAGTATATTTACACGCCGGGCCGTCGCATCTGCAAGGTCGCCTTTGACGAGCCTGATGGGGAGGACGCCGCATTTGTACGCGATGGCAAGATAGTCGTGCGTCTGAAGGGCGTCGAGACCCCGCTCATCCCCACGTCCGAGCTCAAAATCTCCGGACATCACAATGTCATCAATGCCTTATGCGCTGCTACGGCTGCCCTGGCCGTCGGTGCTGATGTCGACGGCGTCTGCCACGGTCTGGCCTCGTTCCAGCCGCTCGAGCACCGTGTGGAGCCCTGCGGTGAGATCGATGGCGTGCGCTACGTCAACGATTCCAAGGCGACGAACACCGATGCGGTCGAGAAGGCCCTGACGGCGTTTCCCGACGACGATGTGATCTTGCTGCTCGGCGGCCACGATAAGGGTACGCCGCTCGCGGACTTTGCCCGCGTTGTCATGGATAACGTTCGCTCGGTGGTCTGCTTTGGCGACGCTCGCGAGCGCTTTACCGCCGCTATGGACGAGGCCGATGTCGATGGTGACGTTGATATCGCTCAGGCAGACGACCTGCGCGACGCCGTGGACGTTGCCCGTTCGCTGTCGAGCCGTGGCGACGTGATCCTGCTTTCTCCCGCCTGTTCTTCGTTCGATGAGTTCTCGGGCTACGAGGAGCGCGGCCGCGTGTTTAAGGACTACGTGGCCCAGCTTGCCGCCGCAGCGAAATCGCAAATGGAATAGGGGCTGCCGGTGAGAGAGGAGAGCCCCCGACAAGGTATGAGGAGGCCCGACTCGGACCGTGCTTCCTCGCAGCGCAGCACGCCGCGTTCCGGTCGCGGCGGGCAGACGCTCAGCGAGCGCTATATCGCCGGCGTCCCCGCCCGCATCATGCGCCCTCGTTTGATATTCATGGCGTGCCTGTTTACCTTGGTGTGCTTTGGTCTGCTGATGGTGTACTCGGCGTCATCGGTCGAGGCATTGCACGAGAACGGGTCTGCGACGTTTTTCCTGGTTCGACAAGCCGCGTTTGCCGGAGTTGGCGTGCTGGCTATGGTTGCCATCGTGCGCATCTTGCCGGATAGCTGGTTTGGGGAAGACGTGCTCAGGATTTTCCTCATGGGCATGATAGGGCTACTGCTTCTGGTGTTCTTTATGGGTAGCGGCAGTCGTGGCGCCACGCGTTGGCTCAACATTGCCGGTATTCAGTTCCAGCCGTCTGAGTTTTTAAAGCCGTTCGCCATCGCGTACTCGGCAATCATGCTCGACCGCATCTTTTCGCCCGGTGGCAACATCAATGAGTTTCTTCGCAAGATGGGCGCCTACCTGGGTATTTCGCTCTTTATGATCTTTATTCAGCCCGATTTTGGCACCGTTCTGATCATCTTGTTGACCCTCATGTGCATGGCGTTGTTTGCGGGATTGGACCCTAAATATATCGTTTGGACGGTCGTTGCCGGCATCGCCGTAATTGCGATCGCCCTTATCACCGAGCCGTATCGTATGACGCGTGTCGAGGTTGCTTGGAACCCTTGGGCCGACGAGTATGGCGATGGCTATCAGGCCACGCTTGCCATCATGGCGTTTGCCTCGGGCGGTCTGTTCGGTCGCGGTATCGGCAACTCCACCATGAAGTACTCGTATTTGCCTGAGGCGCATAACGACTACATCTTGGCTATTATCGGCGAGGAAGTTGGCTTTATCGGAACCGTGCTGTTCTTCTTGGTGTTTGCGATGCTGATTTACTCGGCGTTTCGCATTGCCGAGCAGGCTACGGACCGTCGCGGAGCACTCATGGCATCGGGTTCCGCAGTCATTCTCGCGGTGCAGTTTTTGATCAATGCGCTGGGCATCCTCAATGTGTTTCCCATGACGGGCAAACCACTGCCGTTTATTAGCTACGGCGGCTCGTCGATTATCGTATCGCTTATGCTTGCCGGGCTGATCTTGCGCGTCTCGCACGAGAGCGCCCGTCGTGATGAGTACGACCGTCGCCGCGAGAGCTTTGCCGTTATGGACGAGAGCACCGCCGGCGTGCCCCATGTGCGCGGCGATCGCCCTTCGCGCAACGGTTTTACCGTCTTGGATGGGTCTGCGTCCGAGCCGGCGGCTCGTCCGCGCCCGCGAACGGCGCCGCAGGGGCGTTCCCAACGCCCGAACCCCCGAAGCTCGGGTGGCGGATATAATCGAATCGATTTGAATTCGGACCCGTCGGCGCGTCTGCGCACCGACGATCAGGGACCGCGCGTACGAAGGGATTACCATGACCGATAAGATGACCGTTGCTATCGCAGCTGGCGGCACGGCGGGACATATCAACCCTGCGCTCGCTTTGGCTGAGGAGTTGCGCGACCGCGGACATCATGTTGTGTTCGTGGGTCAGTCACACAAGCTCGAGGGTCGTTTGATTCCCGAGGCCGGATTTGATTTTGTACCTATCACGGTCACGGGCTTCGACCGCTCCCGTCCTTGGACCGCGCTGACTTCGCTGTGGCGCGTCAATAAGGCCAAGCGCTCGCTTGCCAGTCATTTCTCAAAGGTTGGCAAGCCCGATGCTGCCATCGGTTTTGGTGCCTACGTCGAGGTTCCGCTGCTGGGCTGGTGCAAGGATGCGGGCGTTCCGTATCTGCTGCACGAGCAGAACTCTGTTCCGGGTCTGGCCAATAAGATGATGAGTTCCCATGCCGCCCGCGTGTGCATCTCGGTGCCGGCTGCGCGCTCTGTCTTTGAGCACGAGGGCGACCCTGAGCATGTGCTCATGACCGGTAATCCGGTGCGCCGCTCGGTCATTGAGGGCGATCGCACCCGCGGCCGCGAGGCACTTGGCGTGCCCGAGGACGCTGTGCTGCTGCTTGTCTTTGGCGGTTCGCTCGGTGCCCAGCATCTTAACGAGCGCGTAGCCTCGCTCAAGGGCGAGCTGCTTTCGCGTGAGAATCTCTACATTTTGCATTCGACGGGAGCCGATGGCTTTGAGGACACCGAGCGTGCTTTGGCGCTGACGTCCGATGAGACGAAGCGCTATCGCGTCCAGCCCTACATTGACAACATGGGCGACATGCTAGCTGCCGCTGACCTGGTGCTCTCGCGTTCCGGCGCCTCGAGCGTGGCCGAGATTGCCGCCCTCGCCGTGCCTTCGGTGCTCGTGCCGTATCCGCATGCCACGGCCGACCACCAGACGACCAATGCGCGCTATCTGGTCGATGCCGGTGCCGGCGTGCTTTGTGCCGATGCCGATATCGATGCTCCGGCGTTTGCCGAGGAGTTGCTGCATCTGGTCGATGACGCCGCAGCGCGCGATGCCATGCGTCAGGCGGCGCGCGGGTTGGCTCAGGACCGCGCCGCCGCACTTTTGGCCGACGCGGTAGAGGGTTTGCGTTAGTTAGACGGGATATCGAGCTTGCGCTCGCGTGGATGCGGTAGGTGCGGTACAGTTAACGGGTTACAGGCAGTGTTTACGCAAGGAGTACACGAGCACATGGCTGATTCCCAGACTGCAACCTCCGCGCCCGAGTTCAAGAGCGCCCACTTTATCGGTATCGGTGGCGCCGGCATGAGCGGCATCGCCCTCGTTTTGCACGAGCGCGGCTATGCCGTTACTGGCTCCGATCTTAAGACCTCGCGCTACATTCGTCAGCTTACCCGCGCTGGCGTGAAGGTTCATGTGGGCCACGAGGCCGCTACGATTGATGATGTTAAGCCCGACGTGGTCGTGGTCTCTACCGCTATTCCCGAGTCCAACCCCGAGCTTGTGCGTGCTCGCGAGCTCGGTATTCCTGTGTGGCCCCGCGCCAAGATGCTCTCGGCTCTGGGTCACGGCTACACCACCATCGCTGTTGCCGGTACGCACGGCAAGACCACGACGTCTTCGATGTGTGCCACCATGCTCGACCGCATGGGCTTGGATCCCAGCTTCCTGATCGGTGGCATAGTCGAGGGCTACGATACCAACGGCAAGAACGGTTCGGGCGACTATTTTGTCGCGGAAGCCGATGAGTCCGACAGCTCCTTCCTGTTCCTGAATCCCAACGTGGTCATCGTGACCAACGTCGAGGCCGACCATCTCGACCACTACTCGGGTATCGAGGAGATCGAGGCCACCTTTGCCAAGTTTATGGGCCTGGTTGGAGAGAGCGGTACCGTCATCGTTTGCGGTGAGGACCCGCATCTGGTCGAACTCGCCAAGTCGACGGGTCGCCACGTGCTTTCCTATGGCTTTGCCGAAACCAACGACGTCGTCTGCGTGCATCCGGATGTCAAGGGCATTCAGAGCGACTTTATCGTTCGCTTTGAGGATGGGACCGAGCATGCTGTCGAGATTAAGAGCAACCCCGGTCGCCACAACATGCTCAACGCCACGGCAGTGCTAACCGTTGCCCATGTCCTGGGCCTCGACGTCGACGCCGCAGCCGAGGCGCTTTCAAGCTTTGAGGGCGTCCGTCGCCGCTTTACCCATGTGGGCGATATTGACGGCATCACCGTGGTCGATGACTACGGCCATCACCCCACCGAGATCAAGGCGACGCTTGCTGCCGCCTCGTCGCTGGGTTATAAGCATGTCGACGTCGTGTTCCAGCCGCACCGCTATTCGCGTTTGCAGGCGCTGTGCGATGACTTTGCCGATGCCTTCGCTAATGCCGATAAGCTGCTGCTAATCGATGTGTTCTCTGCCGGCGAGATGCCGATTCCGGGCGTTACCTCCAAGATGCTCGCCGACACTGTGCGCGCCAAGCACCCCGGCAAGGAGGTCGTGTACTGCTCCAGCCGTCTCGAGCTCAATCGTGAGCTCGAGAAGATGGTAGGTGAGGGCGATCTGCTGCTTACTATGGGCGCCGGCGACGTTACGACCGTTGGCCCTGAGTTCATCGAGTATCTGACTGCCAAGAAAGACGCTTAGCCCCTATGGGTCTGTTTAACGCCGTCATGGCGCTTTCGGGCATGATTGACACGGATGTAGTCGAGGATGAACGCCTTGCGCGTCATACGAGTTATCGTATCGGCGGCAAGGCCGACCTCTTCGTTACGTGCCATAGCTATCATGCCCTTCGTCGTGCCGTGGCAGTGCTCGACCGCGAGCAGGTGCCGTGGGTCATTATCGGCAAGGGATCTAATCTGCTTGTTGCCGATGCGGGCTATCGCGGTGCCGTCATTTCGCTGGGGCGTGAGTTTCAGCGCACGGTTGTTGCCGAGGACGGTTGCACGCTGACCGTTGGCGCGGGCGTTATGTTCGCACGTTTGGTCAACGATGCCCTGTCGCGCGGGCTTTCGGGCCTTGAGTTTGCGGTTGGCATCCCCGGCTCGGTCGGCGGCGCCGTATCCATGAACGCCGGTACGCGGACCGAGTGGATAGGTTCGCTTGTCGAGGATGTGGTCACGTTTGACCCGGCATCCGGCATTAAACATTATGCGGGGTCTGAGATTGCTTGGGGCTACCGTGAGTGCAGCCTGCCGCGTAACGAGATTATTCTCGAGTGCGTGCTTAAGCTCAAGCCTGCGCCCAAGGCCGACATTCGCGAGCGTATGGAGCGGTACCTGACGCGGCGCAAGCGCACGCAGCCCATGGGTCGCGCTTCTTGCGGGTCGGTCTTTCGCAATCCGCCCGACGCGAGTGTTGGCAAGCTGATTGAGGATTGTGGATTAAAGGGTTTTTCGATTGGCGGTGCGGAAGTTTCGCCCGTACACGCTAATTTTATCGTTAATAACGGTACCGCCTCGGCCGATGACGTGGCCGCGGTTATCAGGCATGTGCACGGAAAGGTGAGGGAGGCGTATGGCATCGAGCTCAGACCGGAAGTTAAATTCCTCGGCTTCTAGAGCATCGAAACCTACCTTCCGCCGCGCCGGAGGGCGTTCCGGCGCACCCGTCCAGTCTCAACGTAAACCCTCTGTGTCCCCCAAGCCTGCTGGATCCGTACGGTCCGCTAAGCGTCCGGTCGTCGGCTCGCAACTTGGTGGACGCCCTGTCGAAAAAAAGACGGTTCACCCGGCTCCGCGCCCCTCGGTGACGTCCAAGCCGGCGATGGGTGCCAAGCCCTCTCGCCCTATGGTGACGCCCAAGCCGTCGCTGGGGGCTAAAGTGACGCATTCCGGCCGTACGTTGGGCGCTGCCAAGCCGCGCTCGTTGACGTCGGTGCCCGCCGCTAAGGCGTCTGCGACCAAAAAAGGTATCAATCCGCTGTCGTCTCTTGGCGCCATGGCGAGTAAGACGTCCGATGCCGCTTCTGCCGTTAAGGGCAAGGGCAAAATCGTGGGCGGTATCTTGGCAGCTGTGGCCGTGCTTGCCGTCGTTGCCATCGTCGTTATCAATTCCGGCCTGTTTGCCGCTACCGATATTCAGATCGAGGGCAGCGAGCACGTGACCAAGCACGATGCCATACAGCTGATCAACGTGCCCGAGAACACATCGCTCTTTAACGTAAATCCCGACCAGATCACCGAAGACCTCAAGCAGAACCCGTGGGTCTCGGGCGTGGACGTTCAACGGCAGTTTCCCCACACGCTCGTCATTACGCCGACGGAGCGCAAGGTTACCGCGATCGCTTATATAAGTTCCGACGATCTTGCCTGGGCCATCGGCGACGATGACACCTGGATCGCACCGCTTTCGACCTCTGTGGAGGTGGACGACCAGGGAAATGTCGTCACTTCGGGGGAGGGCGCCAACACATTGAGCGGTATCGATGCTGCGTTGGCGCTGGCCAAGCATTACGGAGCCGTGTTGCTCACCGATGTCTCGGCCGATGTCGAGCCGGTCTCGGGGCAGGCTGTTTCTTCCAAGGCCGTTAAAGCGGGCCTGGATTACGTGCGTGGTTTTTCCGACGAATTCTTGGCGCAGATCAAGGATATTTCCATACCTTCGGTCGAGGCTATCTCTGCGAATCTTGATAATGGCGTTGAGGTCTCGCTGGGCGATTCTGATGATATCGCCAAGAAGGAACGCGTCGTGACCAAACTTCTGTCGCAGGTAGAGGGCGTAACCTACATTAACGTTCGGTCTCCCGGCAACTATACGTTCAGAAACGCACCGACTGCTTAGCGTCGTTCGTGGCTTTGTTGAGGGGCCATACCACGCCGTTTATCTGGTTTGTTTGGTTTTCACGGTCAATTATTTGACTGATACGTTCATAATGTGCAAACATAATACGGTTTACCTTTGCATTTACTTTCAACCTGAAGGTTAATGTGCGCAGGGGTCAACCCATGCTATGGCTATAACCTTTGTTCGGAGGACCGACATGCACGAGACAGAGATCAACAACTACCTTGCCGTCATTAAGGTGGTCGGCGTCGGCGGCGGCGGTACCAACGCGGTCAATCGAATGATCGAAGAGGGCATTCGTGGCGTCGAGTTTGTTGCCATCAACACCGATGCTCAGGCGCTCGCGATCTCTGATGCCGATATCAAGGTCCACATCGGTACCGACCTTACCCGCGGCCTGGGCGCTGGCGCCAACCCCGAGGTTGGTCGCAAGGCTGCCGATGAGTCCCGCGATGACATCGCCGAGGCGCTCGCTGGCGCCGACATGGTGTTCATCACCTGCGGTGAGGGCGGTGGCACCGGCACCGGTGCTGCTCCCATCGTTGCCGATATCGCGATGAACGAGGTCGGTGCGCTGACCGTCGCCGTCGTGACCAAGCCCTTCACCTTCGAGGGCCGCAAGCGTAAGAAGAGTGCCGAAGAGGGCATCAAGACCCTTTCCGATTGCGTCGACACCATGATCGTTATCCCTAACGATAAGCTGCTCGACATCGCCGAGAAGAAGACCACCATGCTCGAGGCCTTCGCTATTGCCGATGGCGTCCTTTCCCAGGGTACCCAGGGCATCACCGACCTCATCACCGTCCCGGGCATCATCAACCTGGACTTCGCCGATGTTAAGACCATCATGAAGCAGGCCGGCACCGCCATGATGGGTATCGGTACGGCTTCTGGGGACACTCGTGCCGTCGACGCCGCCCAGCAGGCTATTTCCAGCCCGCTGCTCGAGAGCTCTATCGATGGAGCTACGCGCGTCCTGCTCTCCATCGCCGGCTCCAAGGATCTGGGCATCCAAGAGATCAGCGACGCTGCCGACGTTGTCGCCAACGCCGTCGATCCCGAGGCCAACATCATCTTCGGTACCGTTGTCGACGAGTCCCTGGGCGACCAGGTGCGCATCACCGTTATCGCCACGGGCTTCTCCGACTCTAACGTCAACCGTCAGGACGAGCTCTTCGCTGCTCAGCAGTCCCAGAGCAAGGCTGCTGCTTCTGCCGAGCCGCAGCGCACCGCTCCGGCTGCCAGCCCCGCTCAGGCTGCCCCGACTCGCAACGTCGGCGGTACCGAGCTCCCCAACTTTGGTAACGACCAGTTCGAGCTCCCCGATTTCCTTAAGCGCGGTAGCTTCTAAGCCGTTCTCTGCATTGTGTTGCACAGGGGCGTGTCCGTATGGATGCGCCCTTTTTGTATCAACTTTGTAAACTAGAGCATCCAATCTCCTTACGTTCCCTTTACGATTGCCTCCAGTACGGCGGGTATCCTTTTATGGAAGTATGACAGCCGTATAAATGCAGGCTGCGCGGCGACGCCGCGGTACTTGTTGTATTAGGAGGCTTTAGTATGGCAGCACGTGCGGACAACGTTTCGCGTGTCGACCATGATGGAGTTACGTTGGTGGAGGGTGCGACGACCGATGTTCGTTTTGCCTTTACCGAGCGCACCGGTGGCGTTTCCGAAGATGCGTACTCCTCGCTCAACCTGGGCTCGCATGTAGGCGATGACCCCTTTGCTGTTCAAGAAAATCGTCGTCGCGCGCTCGAGGCCATGGGTGCCTCCGAGTGCGAGCACAACCTACTTGTTCCCAATCAGGTGCACGGCGATTATATCGTTACGGTGACCTCGAGTGGCGCCGACGATCTTGAGGATATTCGCGAGCAGATTGCCGAGGGCTGTGATGCCATCGTCTGCACGGCCCATGAGGTGCCCGTGCTGCTCTGTTTTGCCGACTGCGTTCCCGTGGTGCTGGTGGCTCCTGGCGGATTTGCCGTGGTACATTCTGGCTGGAAGGGTACGATTGCGCGTATTTCCGCCAAGGCCTGCCGAGCGCTTTGCGAGGCGGCTGGCTGCAAGCCGGAGGACATCTCTGCCTATATTGGGCCCCATATCCTGGGCGACGAATACGAGGTGTCCCAAGAGCTTATGGATCGCTTTGCCGCCGAGTTCGCGTGCATCGATGCTACCGCTTCCCGTATGCTCGATCTTTCCGCCGCCATTCGCGAGGCGCTGCTGGACGCCGGCGTCGATACGGACAATATCGTAGACACGCAGCTCTCCACCGTGCGTCAGAACGACCGCTTTTACTCCTATCGCAACGAGGGCGGCACCTGCGGGCGCCATGCTGCGATCGGCGTGATGCTATGAGAAAGATCGTATCGGTTCTGAGCGCAGCGGTACTCACGCTTACGCTGTGTGCCTGCTCCTCGGGATCTTCCACTTCTTCCATTACCGTGGCGGGTTCCACGACCTGCCTTCCTATCGCCGAGATTGCTGCCGAAGGCTTTAAGGAAGAGACCGGCACCGACGTGCTCGTCTCTGGCTTGGGCTCCTCTGCCGGCATCGAGGCTGTCAGCGCCGGCACCGCTGATATCGCCAGCTCCTCCCGTAGCCTTAATGCCGATGAACAAGACCTGGGCCTGACTCCCATCGTTATCGCTCACGATGGCATTGCGGTCATCGTGAATGAGGACAACCCGGTCGAGAATCTCTCGACCGAGCAGCTTCGCGATATCTACGCCGGTAAGATCACCAACTGGAAAGAGGTTGGTGGCGAGGACCTGAAGATTCAGGTTATTAACCGCGACGAGGCTTCCGGTACGCGCGAGGCCTTCCGTACCATCGTGATGGATGGCACGCCGTTCGATCGTCGCTCGGCCGTTCTTTCGGGCACGGGCCAGGTACGCGATGTCGTGTCCCGCTCTCGTGGTGCTATTGGCTACATCTCGCTGGGCTTTGTCGAGAGCCTCAATGCCAAGACTTCGGTCAAGGCCGTCTCGGTCAATCACGTCGAGGCGTCCGAGAAGACAGTCGCAAGCGGCGGGTATCCCATCTCGCGTGACCTTTACTTCTTTGTGAAGGGTACGCCCTCCAAGCAGGCGCAGGCCTACATCGACTACGTGACGTCCGAAAAGATGGACAAGCAGATTCGCGAGGCGGGCTTTATTCCCGTCACCAACGACGGGAAGGGGAGTGAGTAGCATGGAAGTACAGGAAACCCCCCATACTGAGCAGAAGGCTCAGGCACCCAGGAAGCGCGAGCTGGCGCTCGTGTCGCGCAGTACCTATATCAAGGAGAAGGCGCTACAGTGGATCTTCTTTGCCTGCGCGTTCTTGGCGGTCGTCACCGTCATCCTGATTTTTGTCTTTACCACGTACTCGGCGCTGCCGGTCTTTACCGATATTGGCCTGGCGGACTTCTTTAGCTTTACGTGGGCGCCCTCTGAGGGTCACTACGGCATTATGTCGCTGCTGGCGGGTTCTGGTCTGGTGACCGTCGGTGCCCTTGCCATGGGCGTGCCGTTGGGTGTGGGCACAGCCGTGTATCTGGTCGAGATTGCCAGCAAGCGCGTGCGCAAGCTCATCAGCCCTGCCGTCGACCTGCTGGCGGGTATTCCCTCCATCATCTACGGCTTCTTCGGCATGGTCATCATCCGCCCGTTTATCGCGCAGCTGACCGGCGGCCTTGGCTTTGGCGCACTGACAGCGTGGTTCGTGCTCGCCATTATGATCGTCCCCACCATCACCACGCTCACCATCGATGCCCTCAATTCCATTCCCATGGGTATTCGCGAGGCTTCCTATGCCATGGGCGCCACCAAGTGGCAGACCATCTACAAGGTCGTGCTGCCGGCCGCCAAGCTGGGCATTGTGGACGCCATCGTTTTGGGCATGGGGCGCGCCATCGGCGAGACCATGGCCGTGCTCATGGTCGTGGGTAATGCTCCGGTCATTCCCGATAGCATCGCGAGCCCCATCTCGACGCTCACGAGCCAGATTGCGCTCGACATGAGCTACTCCTCGGGCTTGCACCGCTCGGCGCTCTTTGGCATGGGCGTGGTCCTGTTTATCATCTCCGCCGCGCTGGTGGGCATTGTCCGTTTGATTTCCAAGAAGAAGAGGGGGTAGGCTATGTCCGATTCCGTTGACACGACGGTCGATACGACCTCGTCGCGCGAGCGCATCAAGCGTGCCCTTTCCCACGGCAAGAAGGGCCGCATCAACAAGGACCTGTCCAACAAACTCATGCTCGGCGTGTTCCGCGTTGCGGCCTATATCACTACGCTGGTGTTGGTCGCCATTATCGCCTACGTGGTCATCAACGGCTTGCCGCATATCTCGCTCGACTTTATCTTTGGTTGGCCCCAGGGCGTCAACGCCGAAGGCGGTATTTGGCCCACGATCGTCTCGACCATCTACGTGACGGTGCTTGCCATGCTCATCTGCACGCCGATTGCCGTGCTGGCGGCCGTCTATCTTGCCGAATACGCCAAGCAGGGTAAGGTCGTCGAGCTCATTCGCTATGCTGCCGACGCTTTGGCCTCGGTGCCCTCCATCGTTATGGGCCTGTTTGGCTACGCCTTGTTTGTCGAGGCCATGGGCTTGGGTCTTTCGATGGTCTCGGCCGCTTTGGCGCTCGCGCTCTTGATGCTTCCCATCGTCATGCGCACCACCGAGGAGGCCATTCGCGCCGTGCCGCGCTATATCCGTTGGGGTGCGTACGGCCTGGGCGCCACCAAGTGGCAGGTCGTTTCCAAGATCGTGCTTCCTTCTGCCTTTGGCCGCATCGCCACCGGTATCGTCCTTGCCATCGGCCGTGCCATCGGCGAGACTGCGGTGGTGCTCTACACCATGGGTCAGGCCATCAACCTGCCTATCTCGCCACTCGATTCCGGCCGCCCCATGACGGTCCACCTGTACCTGCTTGCCAACGACGGCATCAACATGAACGCAGCCTATGGCACCGCGCTCCTGTTGATGGTGATCATTTTGGCTTTCAACCTGTTTGCGCGCTTCCTGTCGCGCAAGCGCCGCTAGTTAAGGAGTCCCATGTCCGTCTATCAGTCCGCTCCCACGCTGGAGCAAGCGGCCATCACGGCCAAGGATTTCAACTTTTGGTACGGTGACTTTCATGCGCTGACGGGGCTCGACCTCAACATCGCCAAGAACGCCATCACCTCGTTTATTGGCCCTTCGGGCTGCGGCAAGTCGACGTTTTTGCGCTGCATCAACCGCATGAACGACCTGATCGAGGGTACGCGCGTCGAGGGCACCATGACGCTTGACGGCAACGATATCTATGCCGAGGGCGTCGATCCGGTCGACCTTCGCCGTCGCGTGGGCATGATCTTTCAGCAGCCCAACCCGTTCCCTAAATCCATCTACGAGAATGTCGCTTTTGGCCCTCGTCTGCAGGGCGTGACTAGCAAAAGCGACCTCGATGACATCGTGGAAGAATCGCTCAAGCGCGCCAACCTCTGGAAAGAGGTATCCAATCAGCTCAACAAGGATGGTTTGGCGCTCTCGGGTGGTCAGCAGCAGCGTCTGTGCATCGCGCGCGTGCTTGCGGTGCAGCCCGATGTCCTTCTGATGGACGAGCCCTGCTCCGCCATCGACCCCACGTCCGTCTCCAAGGTCGAGGATCTGATGGCCGAGCTGGCGCCCGAGATGACGATCATCATCGTCACGCATTCAATGCAGCAGGCAGCTCGAATTAGCGACTACACCGCATTTTTCTTGCAGGAAGTTGCCGGCGAGCCCGCCACGCTCATCGAGTATGGTCAAACCGACGCAATCTTTACCAGCCCGGTGGATTCGCGGACGGAAGACTATATCACCGGCCGCTTTGGCTGATCGGTGCGACTAGTCCCAAGTCGATCGGACCTGGTCCGGTGCGTATTCACTGTGCGGGCGGCATGACCGCACCCAACTGATTGGAGTGAACCATGCGCAAACTGTTTTCCCGTCAGCTCATCGAGGCCCGTCATGAGATGCTGAGCATCTACGAGGCCGTCGATCTGGCGCTTCACGACGCCGTGAAGGCCTATGTGACCGATGACCGCAAGCTTGCCACCAAGACCAAGAAGCGCACGCTTTCGATTGACGCGCGCTGCGCCAACTTGGAGGCCGTGTGCTACAACCTGATTGCAACGCAGTCGCCGGTCGCTTCCGACTTCCGCTTGCTGCAGACAATCATCTACGTCGACTTTAACCTGCAGCGCATGACCGATAAGGTTCGCCAGATCTGCCGCGCCACGCGTCACATGGTCAAGGCCGATATCTCGCTGCCTCAGGAGCTTGTCGGTACAGTTGAGGCCGAGGCCGAAGCCGTATATCAGGTGCTGGGCTCGTCGCTTTCCGCGCTCGTCACCAACGACATGTCCATCATCTGCAACCTGGCCGTCGAGGACGAGCCGGTGCACGCGGCCTACGAGAAGTTCTTCCGTATCTTCAACCGCATGGACGCGGGCGAGTTTATGGATGACGATAGCAACTACGACGACCTGCGCCGCGCCATCATGGTTTCGCGCTATCTCGATCGCATCGCCTCGATTTCCATCGATGCCGCCTGTCGTCTGACCTTCCTTTTGACCGGCCAGCGCATGAACGCCGGCGATATCGCCCGCACGGACGAGGATGAGCTCGAGAGCATGCGCGTACCTTCGGGCGAGGGCGTCATTATGAGGCCCGCCGTCGATGCGCACTATGTTACCAAGGTGCCCGCTCACGAGGTGAGCGAGGGTCTTCGCTACCTGCTTGAGCACCTCGAGGACGAGGACGACACCGAGGATGACGAGGAGTAGGGTAGCTCCGTTCGTTGAAAGATTGTAAATACCTGAGGGAGCGCGACCTTGCGGATGCGGGGCCGCGCTCTTGCGTTAGCATGGGACTACTTGTATGGCTGTTAGCGGAGGCGATTGGCAATGGATAATTATTTGGACTTGATGCGCGCTCGCCGCGAGCAGATTCTCGAACGCTTTTATGCCGCACTCGATCGCGCAGGCCGTTCTCACGATGCCGCACGTCTGATTGCCGTCTCCAAGACCGTTGGCGTCGATGAGACCGTTGCCGCCATTCAGGTAGGGTATCGTCATTTTGCCGAGAACCGTCCGCAGGAGCTTGTTCGCAAGCTTGCGGGCTTGGCTGAACATCCAGAGCTGCCTGCGGTGCGTTTTGACATGATTGGCAACCTTCAGACTAACAAGATCAATGCGGTGTTGGGTTCGGCCGAGCTGATTCATTCGGTGGGATCGCTGCATTTGGCGCAGGCTGTTTCGAGTCGCGCGGCCCGTAAGATTGAGGCGGGAGAGCTTGCCGGCCCTCAACGTGTGCTGATCGAGGTCAATGTGAGTGGCGAGGAGTCAAAGGGCGGCTTTTCGCCCGACGAGATTCGCGCCTCCGCCGGCGAGCTTGCGGAGCTTGAGGGAATTTGTGTGCAGGGGCTTATGACCATGGCACCCCGGGGGAATAAGGATGTGGCGCGCCGCACCTTTGCCGGGCTGCGCGAGCTGAGGGATGAGCTGGAGGCGGCGTATCCCGATCTTGAACTGTCCGAGCTTTCCTGTGGCATGAGCGAGGACTTTGAGCCTGCCCTTGAGGAGGGCTCAACGCTTGTTCGCCTAGGCAGGGTGGTATTTAGCCCGGAGTTTGAAGTAAAATAATGCTTTGAAGTGCGCAATGATTATCAGAGCGCCTGCACTAAACCGCGAGAGGACACAACCATGGGCTTCCTTGACGAGATCAAAAATAAAATGCACCTGGGCCAGCAGGGTTACGACCAGGGTTATGGCCAAGATGACGACTACGGTTACGATGACGGCTACGACGATGGCTACCAGAACAACGGCTACAGCGGCGCCTCGGGCGAGGGCTTCTACACCCAGGATGAGCCGAGCAACGGTCTTCTGGGTCAGACGCGTCGCGGCGAGGCCGAGTCGGTTGCCGTGTACACGCGTTCCGGTCAGCTGGTGGGCGATGATTCCCGTCACGCTACGACCTACAACCCGCCTTCTCGTTCGCAGGAGACGGCCGCTGGCGGCTATCGTCCCGGTGCCTACGACACGCCGTCGAGCTACGCCGAGAACACCCGTGTTCGCGCTGCCGCTCCCGCGCCTGCTCCCTCACCGAGCGATGCTTCGACTTATGCGAATAACATCATCAACGCCACGCCTCAGCTGCCGGCATACGTTCTTCGCCCCGAGAGCTACGACGACGTTGAGACCGTGGTGCGTCGCGTACGCACCAAGCAGCCCGTGGCGCTGATCTTTGTGGGCGTGCGTACCGAGGTCGCCAAGCGCGTCCTGGACTTCTCTTACGGCTTTGCCTGCGGTCTGGGCGCCACGGTCAAAGAGGTGGGCGACCGCGTGTTTATGGTGCTGCCCGCCGGCTGCGAGGTCAAGGATTCCGACCTCAAGAAGCTCCGTGCCGACGGCTACCTTAAGTAAAGACAAGACGAGGAGATTCTCATCAACATCTACACCATTGTCCAGCTGGTCAATACGCTGTTCAACTTTTACTCCACGCTCATCGTGGTCTACTGCCTTATGACGTGGATTCCCATGAAGCAGGGCGGATTGCTGCAGGATATCGCCGCCGTCCTCGATAGCGTATGCGGTCCGTGGCTCAATTTGTTCCGCCGGTTTATCCCGCCGATGGGCGGCGTCGATTTTTCACCGGTCGTTGCGATTATTGCGTTGCAGTTGGTGCAGAAGCTGGTTCTGCAACTTCTTATAGGTATACTCATATAAAACTGGCTTAGTAACTTACGTCGGGCGCACGGCGCCAAGGCGAAGATAAAGGAGAACTTGTTATGGCTATTACCCCTGCTGACATTCAGGCTCAGACCTTCTCTGAGGCCAAGCGCGGCTATGATCCCGCCGAGGTCGACGTCTTCTTGGAGACGCTGTCTTCCGAGGTTGACGCTATGCTGGCGAAGATCGTGGACCTCAAGGGCCGTCTGACCGCTACCGAGCAGCAGCTTGCCGATACGCAGGCTCAGCTCGTTCAGGCTCAGGACGCCGCCGCCCAGGCCGTTCCTGCTGCCCCGGTCGCTGCTCCCGCGCCCGACTTCTCTGCCCAGGAGCGTCAGATCTCCGCTGCCCTGATCGCTGCCCAGCAGACTGCCGAGAGCATCGTCAACGACGCCAACGAGAACGCTGACCGCATCCGCAACGAGGCCGACGCCAAGGCCCGCGAGGTCATTCGCCAGGCTCTGACCGAGAAGCAGGCCGAGCTCGAGGAGATCGACCGCCTGAAGGCTTCCCGCGAGGAGTTCAAGGCCGAGTACCTCAAGCTCATCCAGCACTTT
>CABSDO010000029.1 GCA_902476475.1 uncultured Collinsella sp.
GCACATTAAGTGCTTTCCTTTGCGTGCGGAACTCGCGACAAACTTAACCCGCGCCAGCCGGCCCCGGAGACCCTCCCTGTCGTCACTATGTTCAACCAGTTTTGCGGGCGTGCGCCGCTGCGCGACTAGCCCGCGTGCTCCTCGGCGGGGTTGTCTAAGGTTGTCGCTGAAGCTCTGCCTTTTGCTGAAAGAAAAACGGGAGATGCGATCTGCATCCCCCGTTTTTGTTGCGTTTACTCTAGATCAATAAACTTGGTGCTCAGGATCTTGCCATCTTTTACGAGCATTCTGGCCATGGTGGGGCCTCTGGTGCCTCTGGGGTAGCTGGCGCTGCCGGGATTGAGGACCAGACAGCGGCCTACTTGGGCTTCTTTGGTTACGTGGGTGTGACCGTTGATGGCTACGTCTACGGATCCCACGGGCAGGTCTTCGCGGTAGTGGGCTACGGCGAATTTGAGGCCTTCGTAGGTGAAGATGGCCAGACGGTCTACATCCGGGCCGTAGTCGCGGTAGTAGTCGTTGTTTCCTAGGACCGCTCGCACGGGGGCGATGGTGCATAGATGCTCGTAATCCATCTCTGAGGTGAGGTCTCCGGCGTGAATGATCAGATCTGCGCCCTTGAGCTCGTCCAGAAGCGCGGGCGAAAGATAGCCGTGGGTGTCCGAGATGATGTCGATGCGCTTGGCGCGTGCACTGTTCATGGGATTCCTTCTGCAAAACCGATTCGACGTATATAAAACCCCGCGGCTCCGCAGACAATTGGTCTACTGGGCTGCGGGGCCAGTGCACTAGAGGCTCAGGGCCTTCTTGAGCGGCACAACGCGGCGGCGCGAGACCGGCACGCGTTCGTCGACGCCCGTAATGCCCAGTTGGATAGCGCCCGAGGGCACGGTCTCGACATCCGTGACGCACGCCAAGTTGACGATATAGCGGCGATGAACGCGAAAGAAGCCAAAGTCGCAAAGCTTGGCCTCGAACTGCGCCAGCGAAGTCGTCGATAGAAAACGATCATCGATGGTATAGATACAGGAGTAATCGTCCTTGGCCATGATGAAGCGAATGTCATCCACGGGAATGAGGACCTTACGGCCGCCCTTTTCCACCGGAATGCGCTCGATGGTGGCTTTGCTGTCCGTGACGGGCTTGGCGTGCTGCATGACCTTCTCGATCGCGCGATCCAGGCGCGCCTCCTCAACCGGCTTCATGAGGTAATCGACGGCATCTACGTCGAACGCCTCGACGGCATGATCACTATACGCGGTCACAAACACAATCGCCGGCGGATTCTTAAGCTTATGCAGTGCCTCGGCAAGCTGCAGACCAGAAGCGCCGGGCATCGAGATATCGAGAAATACGACATCGACGCGGCTTTCCATCAACATCTCAATGGCGGAGCGGACGCTCGACGCCTCAGTGATCGTGCCGATCTTGCCCGTCTGCTCGAGCAAGAAGCGAAGTTCCGAACGGGCCGGGGCCTCATCATCCACAATCATCGCACGCAGCATAGGGATTAAACCTTTCGTCAACAAACTACGCTGGGCATCTGCCGCTTGGCGTTGAGCCCATAGCTTTTTATTTTACTCTTGAATGTCAAAGATGCTCTCTGACAAATCAAGATGCAGGAGCACTTTGGTGCCCTTGCCCGGCGCCGATTCGACGCGCGTATAAGAGTGCGGTCCATAAAAGCGATGGATGCGCTCAGAAATATTATGCATGGCCACGCCGGCGCCGCCGCCTTGCGGGGAACTGGCATCGGGACGGGCGGAGCGATCATCAAACAGCCTGGCGGCGGTGCCCTCGTCCATGCCCACACCGTTGTCGGCCACGGCAATCAGGATTGCGTCGTCGCCGTCTTGATGGACGGTCACGTCGATCCGCAGGGCACCGTCATCGCCCATGCCATGCCGCACGGCATTTTCGACGATGGGCTGGATTACAAAGGCCGGGACCAACGTGTCCTCGACATCCTCGGAGACATCGAAGGTCGCCAGCACGCGGTCCTCGCCAAAGCGCGCCTTCTCAAACGTCAGGTAGCGCTTGGTCTGGGCAACTTCACGCGAGACCTGGATAAGCGACCCCGAGTTGTCGAGCGTGGCGCGGTAGAACGAGGAGAACTCGCGCAGCAGCTCGCGGGCGCGTAGCGGGTCAGTACGCGTAAACGACGCGATGGTGTTGAGCGTGTTGAACAGGAAGTGCGGGTTGATCTGCGCCTGCAGGGCGCGCACCTCGGCACGGGCCGTGAGTTCCTTTTGCACCTCGAGCTCGTGGATGGCGAGCTGCGTGGACAGGATCTCGGCAAAGCCCGAGGCGAGCGCATACTGGGTGCGGTCGACGGCACGCGGGGTCTTGTAGTAGAACTTGAGCGTGCCGACGGTGCGGTCGCCCACCTTGATGGGCGCGATGATACCGGCGGGAACATGGTTGTGTGATCCATCCGAACCCACCACGTCCACCACGCGGTTGAATGACTGGACGATGCCGTGCTCGATAACGTAGCGCGTGGCAAGTGTGTGGATGGGTGAATCGGGCAGCAGCTTTTCCTCGAACTCGCCCGCGCAGGCCAGTACGTTGCTCTCATCGGTGATAACAACCGTCATGGCACGTGTCTCGGGCAAAATGCGCTGGCACACCAGACGCGCCGACTCCTGCGTCAGGCCGCCTTTGATGTCCTCGAGCATGGCAGAGGCCACCGAAAGCGTCTCTTCGGTGTACTGCGAACGCACCGAATCGGGATTGAGCGTCAAAAAGATAAAAATGCACAGTAAGATGCACAGCGGTGCGCAGGCGACCACGGTCGCGATTGGCTCGATTCCCGTCGCCAGGGCAAAAACAAAGTACATCAGCACGAAAATGGCGCAGACAACAGCGATCACGCGAAAGATTGAAATTGAATTATCGCGCTGGGCGCGGCGGTCGATCATTCAGCCCCCTCCAGGATGCTGGTCAGTTGTGCGTCGCGCCAAAGTTCGTCCATGATCTTGGGCCAGAAGCTCTGGAAACGCAGATAGCTTGCGGCGTTTTGGCGCGCGTAGGTCTTGGCCTCGTCAATACCGTGGCGCCAAATGCGTAGATACCCCTCGTGCTCGCGGGTAAACATGCTGCGGACCATGGCGGTCTTGCGCACGCGGTCGTCGAGCTCGCGCGAAATCCACGGGCCCGGATAGGGCATGAGTGATGCAGCCGTAACCGGAATGAGCTCTTTTTGGTGCGCAGCGAATGTCAGCTTGGCCCGCTCGTAGTACCAACGGTACACGTCCTGCATAAAGCGCGGCGAGCGCTTCTCGGACTCGGGCGGCAGGTGACGAACGGTCCACTCGTTGTCAAACCATACATCGTAGCCAAACATGCGCATGTTAAAGAGGTAGTCCAGGTCCTCGCCGCGGGTGATAAACGGGTCGAAGGCCACGCGCGTAAAGGCGCGGGCGTGCAGGGCCATCAGGCCGCCGCACACGTAATTGGAGCGCGAGATGCGGGTGCCCGAGAGCGCCTTTTTCATCCAGCGATTAAACTCGATGCGCTTGGTCCACCAACGATGGCAAATGCCCGCTTTGTCCGTGGGAGCCAGCGGCGACCCGTCGCGATCGTAAAAATATCCGCTCTTGACTAAAATCGGCAGGCCCTGACGCGTCTGCTGGCCCAGCGCATAGGTCGCACGCTTCATAAAGTCGGCATCGATGACGGTCTCGTCGTCATCCAAAAACACAACCGCGTCGTGCCCCAGCACCGCCGCGCAGGCAAGACCCATGTTGCGGATGGCACCGTAGCCGCGCAGACTCACGCACTCGCCCGAGCCCTTGGGCGCAATCTGTGCCACGCGGTCGGCAACACGCGAAGCCTGAGTATTGGTAACGATGGTGACCTTGAGTGTGGGATGTGCATGAACGATTTCGTGCACGCGATGGGATACGTCGGCCGTGGCGGAAACCGGACAGACCACCAAGAGAATGATGCGCGGAATGTCGCGCACCTGTTCGAGCGAAGTCAGGCAGCGATCGAGTTCCGGGTTGGCGGCATTGAGCGACGTCGAGTGATCGTAGGTGCCGGGAGCGTTTGCTTGGATATCATCGCCCGCCCAATATGTTGGGATCACAACCGTGGCGTTCAAACCTTTGCCCTCCTTGCAACACAAAAACGGGACGCCGCCAAACACAGGCGACGCCCCGCGACCTAGCTGGTTCCATCATACCCACTTGGGCTAAACATTGTTCGGAAGTCAGAATGATTTATGCGGCTACTTCCAAAAGAGTACTGCAGATAGGCACAATTGCTGTACTGGACCCGGTTGCCTTACGCCGCCGTCTGAGCCATGCGGGACAGACGGACCAGCAGCACAAAGCCAAGCACCAGCAGCACGCCGATGGAAAGGACACCCAGCGACGGGTTGCCGGTCAGCGAGGTGACGACCGACACCAGGAAGGTGCCCATCACGCTTGCGTAGCGGCCAAAGATATCAAAGAAGCCGTAGTACTCGTTGGACTTTTCCTTGGGGATGATGCGGCCAAAATAGCTGCGGCTGAGCGCCTGCACGCCACCCTGGAACAAGCCAACCAAAATGGCGAGCACCCAGAACTCAAAGGCAGTCTTGAGGAAAAACGCGGCAAAGAGCACGATGCCCATGTAGGCGGCGACGGCCACCATGATCATGTTGAGTGTGCCCACGCGACCGGCGAGCTTACCGTAGATGATGGCGGACGGGAAAGCGACGAACTGCGTGACGAGCAGCGCCAGCACCAGCTGGGTCGAATCGATGCCCAAAGCCGAGCCGTAGCTGGTTGCCATGGAGATGACCGTATGGACACCATCGATGTAGAAGAAGAACGCAATCATATACAGAAGGATGGTCTTGTTGCTGGCGATCTCGCGCATGGTATGCCCGACCTCAGAGAACACACCACCCACAATGTGACCGAGACTGTCCTGGGGACCACGCTCGCGACCGTACTTTTGCTTATAGGTGCGAATGAGTGGCAAGGTAAAGATGAGCCACCAGGCACCGGTGATGATAAACGACAGGCGCGTCGCCAGCATGGTGGGGATGCCGAGGGCGGGACCGCCCATAATGAGCGCCAGGCAGACGATGAACGGAACGGTGGAGCCGATATAGCCCCAGGCGAAGCCCGAACTCGACACAGCATCCATACGCTCGTCGGTAGTGATGTCGGGCAGCATGGCGTCGTAGAACGTCATGGACGAGTTGAGGCCGATGGTGCACAGCACGTAGACGGTCAAAAACGCCATCGCGGACATGGGGATGGCCTGCGCAAAGCAAAGCACGAGGCCCGTAAAGAAAAAGCCCATGAAGAACTTGATCTTGTTGCCGGCGTAGTCGGCAAGTGCACCCAGAACGGGCATGAGCATGGCAATGACTAACGAGGCAATCGTCTGCGCGTTGCCCCAGGCAACCACCAGGTCGGCCGAAGAAGCACCGGTGTTGATGGCGTTAAAGTAGATGGGCACCACCGAGGTATTGAGCAGCACGAGGGCCGAATTGCCCACATCGTACATAACCCAGTTACGCTCGAGCTTGGTGTATTTCATGGACAGGGCCCCTTCGTATTCGCCCGATATGCAGTTAGTTCATCGTACTCCAATTGTCCAGAGGCGCCGGTAAGGATTCGGCAAAGGAGCACGCACGATCCCTACTCCTCGCGGTCGAACTCTTCGTCGGCGCCAAGCACGCGACCGCTGTAATTAACGTGGTTGGTCACGGCTTCCATATCGCCGGTCTCGATAAAGCGGGCAACCGTGCACTCGTAATCGAGCAGCGCGCGGTCAAAGACCTCGGGGAAGCTCTCGGTCGAGACTTCATCGGTAAAGGGGTTCTTCCATGCCAAGTGACCCAGGTTGCCGCTACGCTCGGGCAGTTCGGTCGTCACGCGGTGTGCAAGGCCGTCGAGCAGCGAATAATCGTGCACCAAGCCCTCGAGCAGGGCAATCGCACGCGTCTTGGCCGAACCGGCCGGCTCGATAGTGCGGTAGAGCATCTGCATGTCCGAGACGGCGCCGGCGTACTCCCCCGCCGGGATGTCGATACCGTACACGCGCCCGGCAACGTAGCTCATCAGCACGCCGGCAACGCGATTGATGCGGTCGGTAGTGACGATCTCGCCCGCCGGCGGATAATCCTCGACCGTGGCCCCATCGCGCTTGAGCTGCAGCATCAGCACGTCCAGGTCGCTTTCGAGCACGGCGTGAACTTGGCTGCCCGAAGCCTCGAGCTCGGGGTCGGAATCAACAATGCCAAACTGCTGCTCGTAGACAAAGGGGTGGGCATTGCGATCGAGCACATAGTGCGACAGCAGGCCCAGCGCAAAGGCGCGACCCAGATTGGCATCGCGCGGCTGCAGGTGCGACACGCCGTCGCGCAGGCACGAGAACTGGCGCGACATGCGCGAGCGGTGCATGACCTGAGCAAGCGACGTACAGTCGGAAATGCGCGGCGTGAGTATGTGGAAGAAGAACGGGTCGGGGCCTTGGTTTCCCAGGATAAAGGCGATGCGCTCCTCGTCGGACGTGATAACGCCCTGCGGGAGACGGTCGATGCTTTCCTCGCCAAACAGATGATGCGTAATGAGCGCGGGCATAATGATCCTTTCGATTTCATTCGATGCCACCCATTATGCCCACCGCACGGTCATACCAAACCTGCGGTGGTAAACGATGGCATGCAGACCGACTACGCAAGCCCCAGGTGCGCTTTAACCTCGGCAGCGCGACGGCGTGAAACGGGCACCGTCGAACTCACACGGTCGAGCCTGAGCTCCATCAGGCCCGTGGAGCCGATCTCGACATTATGCACGTCTTCCAAATTGACCAGATAGCTGCGATGGACGCGGATAAAGCCCTCGGAGGCCAGGCGCCGCTCGAGCGAGGAAATCGACTCATTGATCAGGTATGTTCCCTCGGCGCAGACGGCGTTGCAAAAATCGGCGCGCGCCTCAAAGTAACAGACATCCGCCACGGGAATGAACACCCTTTTGCCCCCGCGATCCACCGTCAGGCGCAAAGGCTGGCGCGGAGCATGGACGACACGGCGAGCACCCAGGGCAGTCTCGATCTTGTCGAGTGCCTTTGACAGACGGGCATCCTCCACCGGTTTGACGACGTAATCGACCGCATCGAGGTTATAGGCATCGGCCGCATACTCGGCAAATGCCGTCACAAACACCACGACCGGCGGCGTCTTTAGGTTCTGCAGCGTCTCGGCAAGCTCAATTCCCGAGCGACCGGGCATGGTAATGTCTAAAAACAGCACGTCGGGCTTGTTCGACAGAATCAACTCCACGGCTTCGGTGACATTGCCCGCCTCGGCAATCTGACCCACACGCGTATCCTGCTCCAACAGATAGCGTAGCTCAGCCCTAATGGGAGGCTCGTCATCAACCACCAAGATGTTCCAGCCCTCGGACATATGCGCTTCCCCTCTTTTTCTCTCAATCCAACCGCATGCTACACCGTTAGCGGCGCCGTCTCATGCGGCTCGCCGTTCAACTCAACGATGACCTGCGTTCCCACGCCCTCCTGGGACTTCACGCGCATGCCAGAATCTTCTCCGTAAAAGAAATGGATGCGCTGAAGCACGTTGAAGAGCGCCAGGCCGCAACCTCGCTTGACGGAGCCGTCGGCGGTAATGCTCTCGGGCTCCTCTCGGCGATGCTGCTCAAACAGATGCGCGCAGACTTCTTCGCTCATACCGATGCCGTCATCTTCGACGATGATCTCCAAGCCGTCATCGGTCTCAAAAGCCCTAACACAAATAGAAAGCGGCTCGATCTCGCGCTGCGCATGCTTGATACAGTTTTCGAGCAACGGCTGCAAGATAAACGGCGGTACCAGGCTGTCGCGTACCTCAAAGTCGATGTCGACCGAAACGCGCAGACGGCCGTCGCCATACCGGGCCTGCATAAGATTGATATAACGAGTGCCCTGTTCCACCTCGTGCTCGAGCGTGGTGAGCGTATCGGAGTCAGAAAGCGTCTGACGATAGTAGTTGGAAAAGTCGATCAGCAACGATCGCGCCTTGTCGGGCTCGGTTCGAACGAGCGACACGATCGTGCTAATGGTATTGAATAGAAAATGCGGATCGACCTGCGACTGCAGGGCGCGAAGCTCAACGCGGGCCGTGAGCTCGTCCTGGCGCTCGAGCTCAAAGCTGGCGAGCTGCGTGGAAATGAGATCGGCAAAGCCCGAGGCCAACGCCGTCTGGCGCATATCGATGCTGCTCAGGCGGGGATAGTACAGCTCGAGCGTACCCACGCAATGCCCGCGTACGGTAAGCGGCGCGACAATGCCGGCCCGCAGGCGGGGAAAATAGCCGCCCGTCTCATAGGAGGCGTCACGCGAAAATACACTCTGTTCGCCGGTCTCGATCACGTTGAGCGTGGTCTTGAGCACGACCGGGGTGCCGGCAGGGCATTTTGCCGAGTCCTCGCCCCAGCTTGCCAGCACCTGCTTGCCGTCGGTAAAGCAGATGGCAGAGGCAATGGTCTCGGACAGGATGATTTTGGAGGCGCCCAGGGCCGCTTCGGGCGTAAGGCCGCGCGACGTATAGGCGAATATTTTTGATGCGATGGCGAGCGTACGGTCGGTTGCGCTCGATGTGAGGTCATCGGGGACCACAAAGACATATGAGAAGAAGAAGCACAGCATGACCAGGCCGGCAATAACTACAACGCCCGGAACGGGATTGGGATTATCGGTTAAATCCCAGATAAGCAGCAGGATAAGCGCCGGAACGACAATACCGAGCAGGATGGCCTGGACCACATGCTGGGCCGTACGAAAGACCTTGGTAGAATTGTAGCTCTTGCCCAGAATCAGCCTGTTTAAATCCACCGTCATCCCCTTTTGTCCGTGGCACCGATAGCAATAAAGAGGGCCGCAAGCGACCCTCTCCATTGCATTATGCAATCAAAAACTGTGTTTTACATCCGGCCATCGACAAACGGTATCTTAGGCGCTGTATTTGTTGGCCTCGCCAAAGGTGCCAGCCTCGACGATCCAGCCGTCCTTCATGATGACGTCCATGTTGTCGGTGTTGAGCACATGGATGTCGGCGGCGACGTCACCGTTCACGACCAGCAGGTCGGCGCACTTGCCGGCCTCGATGGAACCGGTCTCGTCCTCGATGTGGCACATCTTGGCACCGTTGAGGGTGGCGCAGGTGATGGTCTCGACCGGGGTGAAGCCGATCTTGTCGACGAACTCGTACATCTCCTCGATGGAGCAGGTACCGTACGGGGTGACGAAGGAGAAGGAGTCGGAGCCGATCGTCATGACGACGCCGCGCTTCTTGGCCTCGCGCAGGCAGTCGTAATTGCGCTGCAGCTCCTTCTCGACCAGGGTGCCCTCGTACTTGTCGTGCAGCTCGGGGACGTAGACGGGTGGATAGGTGGCGTACCAGGTGGGCAGGAAGGCGATTGTCGGGGTAAAGAAGGTGCCCTGCTCGGCCATGAGGTCCATGGTGCGCTCATCGATATCGAAACCGTGAATCAGCTGCTCGCAGCCAAAGCGAACGGAATCGTAGGCAGCGGCGTGGTTGTTGTAGCAGTGGCTCCACACGGGGATGCCGACCATCTTTGCCTCTTCGACCACGGCCTGGATCTCCTCGGAGCAATAGTGCTGGTCGCGACCGGAGTCCCAGCGCCAGATGCCGCCACCGGTAGCCCAGATCTTGATGGCATCGGGGTTCTCGCGCAGGCGACGGCGGACGGCCTTGCGAAGATCCCAAGGACCGTCGACCTGATCGCCCCAGGGATGGGATTCCTTGTTGAGCTCCTGGGTGCAGTGGTGGGAGTCACCGTGACCGGCAACGCGGCAAAAGCCCAGGCCGGTGGCCAGAACGCGCGGACCCTTAAAGACGCCCTTGTCGATGCAGTCGCGAATCTGGATACCAAAGCGGCCGATCTCGCAGACGGTCGTGAGGCCGTGGGTGAGGCAGTCGTAGGCCTGCTTGACGGCGACTGCCTGCTTCTCGAGGAGCGGCTGCATGACCCAGTCGGTGTCATCGTCGGTCAGGTTGCCCGAGAAGTGCAGGTGGGTGTCGATCAGGCCGGGAAGGACGGTCTTGCCGGCGGCGTCGATAACCTCAACGCCCTCGGGAAGGTCCTGCATAGTGCCGGCGTACTCGATCTTGCCGTTGTCGTCGACGAGAACGAGGGAGTTCTCGACCGGCTCGGCACCGGTACCGTCGATGAGCTTGCCGCCAACGATTGCATACTGAGTGGACATGGTTCCTCCTTATGGATCCATATAGTGGGCGAGGCCGTGTTGGGTTAAGGCCTCACAAAGCTACCCAAGTGATGCCGGGTTCGGTGCGCGGAGGGGAGGGTCCCGCGCACCCGATCCTCCCCGGCTCGGCGTTACTTTTTGCGGGAATTGGTGAACGCCATGAGGGCCAGGCCAATGGCCAACCAGCCGATCACGATGCTCCACTCCACCATGTTGAGGGAGGCGGGAGAGAACGGAATCACGAGCAGGCCGATGATGATGGCGCAGGCGGCGATAGCGAGGCCGATGCCAAACTTGCCGCCGGGCACCTCGTAGGGACGAGGCAGGTCGGGCTCGGTGAAGCGCATGCGCAGGCAGGCGAGGGCGACCATGCCGCAGGAGAAGATGAAGGCGAGAGCCGACACGTTGGTCAGGGGGATGAGCATGTTCTTGCCCAGGAACGGACCGATGACGGTGATGACGCCCAGAACGACGCAGGCGAGCTTGGGAGCGCCGGACTTGGGGTCGACCTCGGCGAACTTCTCGGGCAGTTGGCCCTTGCGGCCCATGGCGAGCATGATGCGGCTCGTAGCGCCATAGAAGGAGTTCATCGGGCCCATGGGTCCAAGCGTGGCAATGACGAGCATGGCCAGGTACAGGAGCATGTTGATGCCCTTGAGGCAGGCAAGCGCGGGAACCGGGCTCTTAACAAACTCATGCCAGTCGAGGATGGTGCCGAACGAGTAGATGCAGACCATGTAGAAGCCGCCGGCGGCCAGCAGGGCCAGGGAGATGATCTTGCCGAACTTGTTCCAGTTGAGGCCCTCGGCTGCTTCCTCAGCCTGCTGAGGAATGGTGTCGAAACCGGCGTAGAAGAACGGGGTCAGAACCAGGACCGAAACGATGCCGGCGAACAGGCTGGTGCTCTCGGTAGCGGCCTTGCCGCCGCCAGCACCGGCGACCTGGGAGAACACGGGCATGGCATTGTCCGGCGAGCCGGTGAATAGCGAGACGCCCATGGCGAGCAGCATGCCGCAGAGCAGGGCCTTGGTCAGGAAGGCCTGGAGCTTGGCGGCCGAGCTGGCACCGCGGAAGTTGAGGAAGATGACGTAGACTGCAAAGCCGAGCGCGATCAGCGTCGGGAACAGGTAAACGTCGGCGCCCAGGATGGTGTAGAGCTTGACGGCGCGCAGCCACTCAAGACCGGGCAGGCTGCCGAACATCTCGGACACGAGGGTCGAAATGGCGATGGCCTCCCACGGGCACAGGATGCCGTTGCCCAGGGCCAAAAGCCATCCGGTGATGTAGCTCAGCGTACGGCCAAAGCTACGATCGACATACTCGACAATGCCGCCCGAGATGGGGATAGCAGCCGTGAGCTCACCGAAAACAGCTCCGACGGGCACGAGGAAGATTGCACCCAAGAGGAATGCGATCATAGCGGGAACGGGACCGCCGCCCACGACCATCCAGTCACCGACCTGCAGAACCCAACCGGTACCGATGATGGCACCGAAACCGATGGTGAAGAAGTTCCAGAGCGAAAGCGTTTTCTTCATGCCGCCGTTATCCTCGACTGCAACTTCTGCGTTCTTGTCCGCCATTGTTCCCCTCCTTTCCTTTTTGACGCCCCTTGGCGTCACCCCTTGTACAGCCTGTCTGACCGCACACTTATATTTCGTGACTTTACAATACGGCCTTGGCGCAGCATGGCTGCCCATGGCTCGACCGAAGGCCGAACTCGCATATGAGCGGCGCCGTTTTTGGGACGAACGGCACGGTTTGCCGCTCATTGTTGCCGCCCGACCGACGGGCGCACGCGCATCGGGCGCATATAGAGATGTTTTTGAGGCCGTGTGTTTTGCGCCTTTCGTACCGTTTACCGAGCTTTTGACGCGCAGACCCATCTGTTACACATCTTTTTTGTAGGATAGACAGGCTATACATGAGACAAGGCGGTACGAATGGCATACGGATACAACGACGGCGATCAACGACGACAAAGCGTTCGCCTTGCTGGCCGCACCACGCCGACGCCCAGAAGCGCCACGAGCAGCAATCCGCAACGCCCTCAAGAGCAACCCAGGACTTCGTCTCGGCAGCAGACAAGCAGAACACGGCAGAGTGGCCATCCGAGCACGGGCACAAGCGCACAGCAAGATAGCCGCTTGGGCGCGCGCACTCAACAACGTCAGGCCGAGGTTCCGCAACTGAGCCACAACGGCGCACGTCAGCCCGGCATCCATATCAGCCGCCTCTTTTCGCATCCCCAAGGCGGACGCGACGGCAAGCCTTACCGCTCGACATCGTACGTGAATGCCCCCGCCCTGCCGGCTCGTCGACTTTGCCTCGCACTGTGCTCTATCCTCACCTGTCTGGTCTTTGTGCTTATGAGCTCCTGTATGTCCCATGGCTCTGCCGGCCTAGAGCCCACCGCCGAGGAAAAGCTCCTCAAGGCCCCGGTTGCGCCCGGCTACTCGTTTGCGTTTTCGACCCCGCGCTCGCAATGGCAAGCCGGAACGATGCCCCATATCTATCAGATCGACCCTGCGTGGTCGGAGCTGCCTTACGCCGGCGGCACCATCCGCCAAAATGCCTGTGGGCCCACGTGCCTCACCATGGTCTATATCTTTAAGACGGGACGCACCGATATGACCCCCGTCGATATGTGCGCGCTTTCCGAGTCGGGCAATTACGCCCCCACCGGTGCAACCGAATGGTCGTTTATGACGAGCGGCGCGTGGCAGTTGGGACTTAACGGAACGGAGCTCCATGACGATCGCGACTCGATGACTCAGGCGCTGCGTTCGGGAGCGCCCGTCATCGCCGCCGTTCGGCCGGGCACCTTTACCAACGTGGGCCACTACATCGTGCTTTACGGTATTGATGACGCCGACCAGATTGAAGTCTTCGATCCCAACTCGGCCAGCCGCAGCGCCCGCCGCTGGGGCGTCGTAGAGGTCCTTAACGAAGTCGAAGCCATGTGGGCCTACTACTAGTCATTGGGGACAGACTTAAATGAGTGGTCTCTGGCTGCCCGGAACTGCTGGCACGGAAAATGCATCCCGCTTTGAAGTTCGATAGCGGGATGCACTTTCCGCGCACGGCCTGTTTGGGAAACTACGTTCCACTTTCCGGCAACATTCCGGGATGCATTTTCCGGTTGAGGCCCTCAAGGGAAACCATGTCCCATGTTGGACGCTCATTCTGGGATGCGCTTTCCGCAGTTGATTGATGCGGGCTTTAAGGACTGTTCCAAGCTGCCGGCAGAAAAGGAACGTCCCCAAGTGCCGGGTTTCCGCAGTCATTGGGGACAGACTTAAATGACTAGTCGTTTAAGAACGTCCCCAATGACTGCCCACAGAATGAGGGTCTCATCGGGGACTAGGTAAATAGCAAAAGCCCCCGCGGCCGAAACGGGCCGCGGGGGCAGCAGGCTTGCAAGGGTTAACTCAAGTCCTCGCCATTTGATGCAATGACCTTTTGATACCAGCAGAAGCTGTCCTTTCGGTAGCGACCGAACGTGCCTTTGCCCGTATCATCGGCATCGACATAAACAAAGCCATAGCGCTTCTTCATCTGCCCCGTCGAGGCCGATACCAGATCGATACAGCCCCACGACGTGTATCCCATCAGATCAACACCGTCCTCGACAATTGCATCGCGTAGCGCAAGAATATGCCTGCGCAGGTAATCAATATGATACGCATCGTGGACTTTGCCGTCTTCCAGCGCATCGAGTCCGCCCACACCGTTCTCAGCGATAAAGAGCGGAAGATGGTAACGATCGTGGTAGCCGGCAAGCGTCACGCGCAAACCCAGCGCATCGATCTGCCATTTCCAGGCAGTCTCTTTATCCTTGAGGTACGGATTGCGCAGCGTCGGGAACACGTTGCCCTCCGCCTTCTCAGCGATCACCTGGTCATCGGCGCACACCAAGCGCGAGCAATAGTACGAGAACGAGATGAAGTCGACGGTATGCTCGGCCAGACACTCCGTATCGCCCGGCTCAAAGGGCACGTAAACACCCTCTTTCTCGAGCGCACGCAGCTTCCAAGTAGGATAGGCGCCCGCAGCCATCACGTCAGTGTAGAAGTAGCGGCCGCGGTCCTCCTCATACGCAAGCCATACGTCCTCGGGCGCACAACGGTACGGATAGGTCGCACCGGCAGCGATCATGCAACCCACCTTGTTTGCGGGATCGATCTTGTGCAGGATCTCGACGGCGCGAGCGCTCGCCATAAACATATGGTGCGAGAACGCCGCGGTCACGGCTGCACGGTCACGCTCATCCTCGAGCGTGACGCCCGCGTTGAGATAGGACAGCGCCACACTGTTTATCTCGTTGAAGGTGAGCCAATAACGCACGAGGCCCTGGTACGCACGTCCGACGGTCTCGACGTAGTGCGCATACCGCTCGATCATCTCTCGGCTTTGCCATCCACCATAGTGCTCGACCAGAGCCAACGGATAGTCGTAGTGCGACAGCGTCACGAGCGGCTCGATTCCGTGCTCGCGCAGCGCCTCGAATACCTGACGGTAAAACTCCAAGCCCTCACCGTTGGGCTCGGCCTCCATCCCTGTGGGAAAAATACGGCTCCAACAAATTGAAAGACGCAGGCACTTAAAGCCCATCTCGGCAAAGAGCTCGACGTCCTCGCGCCAATGATGGAAGAAGTCGTTGCCCCAACGGCATGGATACAGCCTATCCGGATCATCCACGGGCTTTTGCCTGCCAAACATCACATCCCAGCGGTCGGGACCCTGTGGAATCAGGTCGGAGTGCGACATACCGCGGCCGCCCTCGTTCCAGCCCCCTTCGGCCTGGTTGGCAGCGAGCGCGCCGCCCCACAAAAAGCCCTCGGGCATACCGGCAGCAGACGTTCTGTCAAAGTAACCCATGCTACTCAGTATCCTTGGCAGAAGCTGCCGCGGCGTTCTCCTGCTCCTGTGCCAGGAGCTGGTTGTCGTACACCTTAAAGAACGGGTACCAGACCACAGCCATGACCACGATCAAAACGATCGTAAATACCCAGATGCGCGGGTCGAGGCACTGGATAAAGCCCTGAACGAAGATGGGGAACGTGCCGCTCACCAAGATGTAGAAGTTAGAGACAAGACCCAGTGAAATTGCACCCCAATACAGCAGGGCCGAAATCATACCGCCCAGCACAAACGGAATCATGAGGATCGGGTTGAAGATGATGGGTGCGCCAAAGATCGCGGGCTCGGAGATACGGAAGAAGCTCGGCACGATCGATGCCTTGCCAAATGCCTTGAGCTGCTGCGACTTTGCCCTAAACGCGCAGAGCGCCACAAAAGAGAACGTATTGCCCGTGCCGCCGATGAGGTTGATGACCATCGACATGAGTACCGGGTGGAACTCAAGCGGCTGCCCAGCAGCGTAGAGCGAGGCGTTGGCAGCAAAGGCGGCAAGCGTGACCGGGGCGGTGATGGGCATCACGATCATGTTGCCGTGGACGCCAAAGCACCAAAACAGCAGCGTCATGAAGCAGATAAGCAGTGCGCCGGGCACAGAGTCAACTGCGACGGAAAGCGGGGCAGCGAGCAGCTTCTCGATAACCGAGGGGATGGACAGCGTGGGATCGATCATCTGGATCAGCAGGTTGCCACCAAAGAAGATGAGGATGTTGGCGAGCATAGGCACGATGGCGCCAAAGGTTTCGGACAAAAACGGCGGCACGCCATCGGGCATCTTGATGGTGATGCCCTTGGTCTGGCAGAAGCGCGTGACCTCGACGGAGACCAGGGCAACGATGATGGCAGTAAACAGGCCCTGCGCACCCAGATAGGTGCAGGGGACCGCCTGGAGCACGGACTCATCAGCAAGCTGGTAGTAGGACGACGGCGCCGCGGCGATCAGGAACATCACCAGCGAGGTCATACCGGCGTTAAGCTTGGGCATCTTGTAGGTGCCCGCCAGGTTATAGGCGATTGCGAACGTCACGATCACCGACAGTATGCCCATCGTCATGTTGAACGGGATGAGCAGCGTGAGCTTATTGGCCGTGGCAAAATCGAGCCAAGGGCCAAAGACGGACCAGAACCCGCCCCGCGCCACCAGGTCGGCCGTGACCGGCGGGTTGGCGATGATCATAAAGACGGCAGAGACCAAGATGAAGCTGATCGCGCTCATAAAGCCCTTTTGCATGGAGGCAAAGTGGCGCTCGGCGCCGCAGAAATTGGCAATAGGGGTCAGTTTTTCCTGAAGCAGGGTCATGAACTTTTCCATGGTCGCCTCCTAGCCCAACAGCGACTGGGCGAGTGCCAGCACGTTGGCGGCGTTGCCCATGCCGTAGTCCTGTGCGGGGATGACCGCGGTCGGCTTACCGCTCCCCTGCTTGACGGTGTTGAGCTGGTAGGACACCTGCGGCCCCAAGAGCAGCACGTCATAATCGGCGCAGGTCTCCTGATACTCGCCGATACCCACCGCATCGATATCGAGCTCGATGCCGTTTTGCTCCGCGTATTTCTCGAGTTTCTTCATCAGAATGCTTGTAGACAGGCCAGCTGCGCAAACAAGAAGGATCTTCATAAGGGATTCCCTTCGCATTGATTGGTTGGATAGTCGCCGCACGCCGTTAGGCGTTCTTGGCTGCAGTGCGCTCATACAGGCAGATCAGCTCCTGCACGAGCTCCTGAGCAAGCATGGAGCACATGAGGTGGTCCTGAGCATGGACCAGCAACACATCCACCGACAGATGCTCGCCCGCCGCCTCGGTCGAAAGCAGCTGCGTTTGGATGTGGTGAGCTTTGATTCCCGCATCCTTTGACTGCTTCATGAGTTTGGCGGCAGCGTCAAAATCCCCCGCCTTTGCCTTTTCAAGGGCTTCGAAGGCAAGGCTGCGCGCCTCTCCCGCTGCAGCGACCAGCTGAAACGAAACCATCTCGGTTCCCTGATCGTCCATAACGGTCTCCTCTCCCGTGATGTTTGGTTTGTACTTGAATATTCGAAACGCCTATCTCCCACCCGCAATCCTCGAGGTTTATTGCAGGCAGGCAGGGTTTTCGACAAAAGAAGCCTTAAGCCGTATGCGCTTGCACAAGCGCCATCAGCTCATGCCAGGACCGGCGCTCGCGTAAGCGCTCGACCCCCTGGCGGTCCATAAAGATCTCAGCGAGCAGCGAGCTCAAGATCCGCGCCTCATCGCCGCCCGACCGGGCAAACGACACCATAAAGACGATATCGACCTCATGGCCGTATTCGTCCCAAAGAATGGGATGTTCGAGCAGGCCCACGGTAACAAAGGCCTCGGCGCTCAAAGGATGCATCCCGTGGGGCATGGCCACCCCATTGCCAAACGAGGTGGCACTCGCGCTCTCGCGCTCGGCAACCTCTTGGGCAAACTGGGCATCGACACGGCCGCTCTCGACGGCGCGCTCGGAGAGATATCGGAGAACGGCCTGCTTCGACGACGCCTCAACGCGGTTGAAGAACAGGGCACGGCTAAAGAAAGCGCTCAGGGAGTCCGATTGCGCAGCGTCATCACTCAGCACCTTGCGGATGGCGTTGACATCGCTCGTCTCCAAGAAGAAATCGGCCTCGCGGACGGGCACGGGCAACTTGACGTTGAGCGGCACCGTTGTGAACACGTAGTCGATGTGCGAAAAGTCGAGCGTTCCCACGCGGGCGACGTCGCATGTCTCAATCGACTCGATATACATACCAAACTGCTTGCGGTACTGGTGCTCGAGCATACGGGCGCTTCCCGCTCCCGAGGCGCACACGATCAGGATGCGTTTGCGACGCGGCTGGTCGGCTTGCTGCTCGAGGGCCAGGGCAAATGCCATGGCGATGTAGCCGAGCTCCTCATCAGAGGGCTGGCTGCCAAAATGACGCTCGAGTACCTGCGAGGTGCCGGCCGCCATCGAATAGGCCAACGGAAACCTCGTCTTGATATCGGGCAGCATGGGGTTATCCATATGCATGTGATATTCAAGGCGATAGCCCAGAGGGCCAATATGCCGAGCAAGGTTCATGCGAAGTTCAAGATCGCTGCTAAAGTCAAACCTAAACTCATCGTTGACCGCACATACCATCTCGGAAGCGATCTCCCACATCTCGTCCGAGATAACGGCCGAGCCCTTCTCGGGCACGCCCGTGCCCCTGCCGAGCAAATGGATTGCGATAAAGGCAACCTCTTCTCGGGGCATGCTCACGCCCAGGGCATCCTTGATGTTTGCGGCAATCTGGAAAGCCGCAGCGTATTCACGCGTTCCCTCCAGCTTTAAAACGTCCGATTCTGCAGCCGGGACATAGCAGCCCTGCTCGATGCGGCCAAGAGCGATGTAAAGATGCATGATGAGATTGCGGGATGCCAGCGAGCTCACCGTGACGGGCGAGGCAGTCAGGGCATCGTCCACGCATGCGGCGATGGCCCGCAGGCGCTCGGCGAGCTCTGCATCGTCGGTGTCGGGCAACACGGGCCTCACCAGCGAGGCCAGACACAGACGCCGTTGCGACTCCCCACCCGCAACGCGGATTCCGTAGCGAGGGCGCTTTTCGAGCGTCAAGTCAAATTGGGCGAGTTTCTGCTCTACCAGACGCATGTCATTGGACAGAGTTCGCGCCGAAACGTAGAGTAAATCCGCATACTCCTCAATCGTCACCCACTGGGACCGCATGAGAAGGTCGTTAAGAAGGAAGGACACACGGCCGTCGCGCGTATCAGGAATGCCCGGATGGGCCAGAGCCGCACCGTCTAGCAAGCGAGCAAGCTCATCTGCATGTGCAACATCGATACGATATTGCCCTTTGCTGCCAACGATGCGTGCAACCCCCGCAAGCTTGTCGTTTGCGCGATGGATATAGTTTCTCACGGCGCGCTCGCTTACCTCGAGACGCTTGGCAAGCACCGCGACAGCGACAGGCTGAGCGTCCTCGATCATATTTACAAGCTGCTTGACGCGAGCATCCATGTCCTCCTCCTTTCCCTGCGTCTAGTCTAACGCGGTAAAGAATGACACTCCACGTCGCGCTCGTTCCGCCAACGCGGAACAGGTTGCGGGGAGTCCAGCTGAACTTATAGGGAGCACGGAGAGAGGGCCCGAAAGCAATGCGTCGGTGTGAGATGCGCTTTCCGCAGTCATTGGGGACAGATTTAAATTAGTAGTCATTGAGGACGTTCTTGTTTGACTAGTCGTTTAAGAACGTCCCCAATGACTACCCACCCATCGGGGACTAGGTAAATAGCAAAAGCCCCGCAGTCGGAGCGGACTGCGGGGCTCATGAAGAGAGGCTAGTTTGTGGGCGTCTTGTCTGGCGCCCACGAGAGAGGCAATGGAGTAGAGGCTACTCGTGGATGCGGGTACCGGAGAGACCGGCCATGGTCTCGGCGGCCTTGTCCAGAGCACCGATGATGCAGGTGCGGCCCTTGCGGGAACGGGCGAACTTGATGGCAGCGCGGACCTTGGGCTCCATGGAACCCTTGCCGAACTGACCCTCGTCGGCCAGGCGCTCGGCCTCGTCGGCGGTGAGGTCCTCGAGCTCCTCCTGGTTGGGCTTGCCAAAGTTGATGGCGACATGCTCAACGGCGGTCAGCAGGAACAGGACGTCGGCGTCGCAGTCCTCGGCCAGCAGCTCGCCGCCCAGGTCCTTGTCGATGACGGCGGGGACGCCCTTGTAGCAGCCCTTGTTCTCGTAGTCGCGAACGACGGGGATGCCGCCGCCACCGCAGGCGATGACGATGAACTCGTTGTCGAGCAGGTTGAGGATGGAGTCGGCCTCGACGATCTTCTTGGGGTCGGGGGAGGCCACGACGCGCCTCCAGCCGCGGCCGGAGTCCTCCACGAAGGTCATGTCGGGGTTCTCGGCCATGATCCCCCTGGCCTGCTCCTCGGTGTAGAACGGGCCGATGGGCTTGGTCGGGTTCCTGAACGCCGGGTCGTCCGGGT